>NZ_LZJB01000419.1:0-10399 GCF_001666895.1 Mycobacterium sp. E3298 | reverse complement strand
GCCGCACGCGGCAGCGCGGCGTCCACGCGGGACACGAAGTCGCGCAGCGGTTCCGGCCGGGGCAGGGCGCCGATCCGCCCCAGCCCGGCGTCGCCCGGCGCGGGCACCAACGCGAACACGTCGAACGCCGGCTCCTCGTAGGGATGGGCGGCGCGCATCGCCGCCAGCACGGCTCCCCGGATCCGCGCGGGCGCGACCACCTCGAACCGATCCTCGGCCACCCGCTCGACGGTGCCGACGCTGCCCACCGCGGGCGACGCCCCTTCGTGCGGCAGGAACTGGCCGATGCCGCTGACACTCCAGCTGCAGTGCGAGTAGTCGCCGATGTGCCCGGCGCCGGCCTCGAACACGGCCGCCTGCACCGCTTCTGAGTTCTCGCGCGGCACGTAGACCACCCACTTGTCGAGGTCGGTCGCGGCCGCGCGGATCCGGGGAGCCGTGCTGGCGGCGATGCGCGCCGCCCATCCCTACGAGGAGCCGGCGTTCGACGTGTTCGCGTTGGTGCCCGCGCCGGGCGACGCCGGGCTGGGGCGGATCGGCGCCCTGCCCCGGCCGGAACCGCTGCGCGACTTCGTGTCCCGCGTGGACGCCGCGCTGCCGCGGACGGCCTGGGGGGTCCGCGCGGCGGGCGATCCCGACCTGCCGGTGTCCCGGGTCGCCGTCTGCGGCGGCGCGGGGGACTCGCTGCTGGCGGCCGCGGCGGCCGCAGGGGTGCAGGCCTACGTAACGGCCGACCTGCGACACCATCCGGCCGACGAGCATCGCCGGGGTTCTGCTGTGGCGCTGGTGGACGTGGCGCACTGGGCCAGTGAATTTCCGTGGTGCCACCAGGCCGCCGACGTGCTGCGGTCCCGTTTCGGTGCGGCGCTGGCGGTGCGGGTGTGCACCATCCGCACCGACCCCTGGACCATGGGGCAGTGCGGCGACGAGACCGGGGGTGAGGCGTGATGAAGGCCGAAGTCGCTCAGCAGCGTTCGCTGCTCGAGCTGTCGAAACTGGATGCGGAGCTGTCCCGCATCACGCACCGGGCCGGCCATCTGGCCGAGCAACAGGCCTGCGAGCGGTTGCAGGACGAACTCAACGACGCCGCCGACCGGGTGGGCGCCATTCGGATCGCCTTGGAGGACATCGATGTTCAGGTGTCGCGGTTCGAGTCCGAAATCGAAGCGGTCCGCCAGCGCGAAGACCGCGACCGGTCGCTGCTGCAGTCCGGCGCCGCCGACGCCAAGCAACTGTCGGACCTGCAGCACGAGCTCGAGACGCTGACGCGTCGCCAGGGCAGCCTGGAAGATTCGCTGCTGGAGGTGATGGAGCGCCGCGAGGAGCTGCAGTCCCAATTGGACGACGCGCAGCGCAAGGTCGAGGCGCTGGAGACCGAACTTGCCGGCGCCCGGCAGGCTCTCGACGCCGCGCTCACCGAAATCAGTGCGGCTCGGGAGGCGCATTCGTCGCGCCGCGAGGCCCTGACCGCCGAACTGGACCCCGCCCTGGCCGCGCTCTACGAACGCCAGCGCGCCGGGGGAGGCCCGGGCGCCGGGCCGTTGCTGGGACGCCGATGCGGCGCCTGCCGACTCGAGATCGACCGGGGCGAAATGTCCCGCATCTCGGCCGCGGCCGACGACGACGTGGTGCGATGCCCCGAGTGCGGCGCGATCCTGTTGCGGGTCAAGGGCTTCGACCAATGAAGGTGGTGATCGAGGCCGACGGCGGCTCGCGCGGCAATCCGGGACCGGCCGGCTACGGGGCCGTCGTGTGGACCGAGGACCGCTCGACGGCGCTGGCGGAGAACAAGCAGGCCATCGGCCGGGCCACCAACAACGTCGCCGAATACCGTGGACTGCTGGCCGGTTTGGAGGACGCCCTGCAACTCGGCGCCACCGAGGCCGCGGTCTTCCTGGATTCCAAGCTGTTGGTGGAGCAGATGTCGGGGCGGTGGAAGGTCAAGCATCCCGACCTGGTCGAACTGCACGGCCAGGCCCGAACGCTGGCGGCGCGGTTCGACCGGGTCAGCTACACATGGATTCCGCGTGAGCGCAACTCCTACGCCGACCGGCTGGCCAACGAGGCGATGGACGCGGCGGCCGCCGGCGGCCTGGCGGAAGAACCCGAGGAGCGCGCGGCCGAGCCCCCGAAAACCGTTGTGCCGCAATCCCCGCAGGCGCCAGGCTGGACGGGCGCGCGCGGCACGCCGACCAGGCTGCTGTTGCTGCGGCACGGCCAGACCGAGCTGTCGGCGCAGCGCCGCTATTCGGGTCGCGGCAATCCGGCGCTCACCGAGGTGGGTCGCCGCCAGGCGGACGCCGCGGCGCGATATCTGGCCGAGCGCGGCGGGATCTCGGCGGTGTTCGCCTCGCCCCTGCAGCGGGCCTACGACACCGCGGCCCGGGCGGCCAAGGCGCTCGGCCTGGATGTGACCGTCGACGACGACTTGATCGAGACGGATTTCGGCGCGTGGGAGGGGCTGACCTTCGGCGAGGCCGCCGAGCGCGACCCGGAGCTGCACGGCCGCTGGCTGCGTGACACCGGCACCACCCCGCCGGGGGGTGAGAGCTTCGACGACGTGCTCGACCGGGTGGTGCGGGCCCGCGAACGGATCATCGCCGCGCACCCCGGCACGACGGTGCTGGTGGTGTCGCACGTGACGCCGATCAAGATGCTGCTGCGGTTGGCGCTGGAGGCCGGGCCGGGCATGCTCTATCGCCTGCACCTCGATCTGGCGTCGCTGAGCATCGCCGAGTTCTATCCTGACGGGGCCTCGTCCGTGCGCCTGGTGAACCAAACCGGGTACCTCTAGCCGGGGTAAGGAGACGTCGATGCAGCCGTCCGAGCCGATCCGTGAATCCGTCCCCGCGGATGTCCGGGCACGGGTGATGCCGGCGGTGCTCGACGAGCTGGCGCGCTGGGGTCTCGAGCGGTTCAGCATCGAGGCGCTGGCCGAGCGGCACCGCATCGACGCGGCCATGGTGTACCGGTACTGGGAGGATCGGCGCCAACTCATCGTGGATGCGGTGCTCTCCGACCTGGAGAGCGAGAGCGCGGGGACCGACACCGGGTCGCTGCGCGGCGACCTGGAGGCCCTGGCCCGCAACGTGACGAACCGGATCAACACCGAGGTCGGCCGCACAATACTGCGTGCGCTGGTGATGGACACCCGCGGCGGGCACGACGAAGCTACCCGGGTGAGATTTTGGATGGTGCATTTCGCCGCCGTGCGCGCAATCGTGGACCGGGCCAGGGAGCGGGGCGAGCTGCGCGAGGGCGTCGACACCCTGGCCGCCGTTCAGATCGTGCTGGCGCCGCTCAACATTCGCGCCCTGTACTCCGACGTTCCCGTCGACGACGGCTATTGCGCGGCCATCGTCGACATGGCGTGGCACGCCCTGGCCCGCCGCTGAGCCGGGTCGTACCATCCGCCTATGAGAAGGACAGCGGTCGCGACATTGGCCTTGGGTGTGATCGTCGCGTTGTTCGGTTTGATCTGGGCGCTGCAGGGATTCGGGGTGCTTGGCGGCAGCCCGATGAGCAACACCACGACCTGGTCCGTCATCGGTCCCATCACGGCGGTGATCGGCATCGTGATCGCGGTGCTCAGCTGGCGGAAGCTGTCGTCGAAGTAGGTGTCAGGCCCCGGTGACGGTGAAGTCCACCGTGTGCCAGCCGGTGGCGCCGTCGGGGACGCTGGCGGCCCTGTCCGAGGTCTGGGTGGCCCCGGTGTTGTCGGTGGCGCGCACCGTGATGGTGTGCCGCCCAGGGTCTTTCGCCTGCCAGGGGAAGCTCCACAGCCGCCACGTCTCGTTGGAGTAGCTGGCGCCCTGTTCGGCGGCCTGCCAGGCGCCGTCGTCGACGCGGACTTCCACGGACCGCACGCCGCGATTCTGCGCCCACGCCACGCCGCCGAAAACGACGGGACCCACCGGCACCCGCTGGCCGCTTTTCGGCACGTCGATCCGCGACTCGGTCTTGACGGGCGCGCGCGCCGCCCAGCCCTGCCGCGTCCAGTACGCCTCCGCCTTGTCGAAGCGGGTCAGCTCCATGTCGACGACCCACTTGGTGGCCGACACGTACCCGTAGAGCCCGGGCACGACCAGCCGGGCCGGATAGCCATGCTCGATGGGCAGGGGCTCACCGTTGAGGGCGACCGCCAGCAGCGCGTCGCGGCCATCGGTGAGCGCGTCCACCGGCGTTCCCGCGGTGAACCCGTCGATCGACGTCGAGAGCACCATGTCGGCTTCCGGACGCACACCGGCCGCGGCCAACAGATCGGCCACGCGATAGCCCGTCCAGACCCCGGTCGAAATGAGGTTGCCGCCAACGGGATTGGACACGCAGGTGAGCGTGGCCACCTTTTCGACCACCTCAAAGCCGGCGAGGTCGGCGAAGCCGTAGGTGGCGTCCCGGTTCACCATGCCGTGGATGCGCAGCCGCCAGTCGGAGTGACTGAGTTGGGGGACGCTGAGCGCGGTGTCCACCCGGTAGAAGTCGGCGCTGGGGGTGACAAAGCTCGGCAGCGCAACGCCTTTCGGCTGCACATCCGGGGGTATCGGGGGCGCCGGGGTGCGCGGTTTGGGCAGCGCGAAGCTGATGCGGTCGGCGGCGACCGAATGCGCCAACCGCGTGATGACAGCGCCCGCAACGCCACTCACCACGCCGAATCCGAGTACCCCGAGCACGACCAACCGGCGCCTGCCGGCATCCGGCTCGTCGTGGTCGCCGGTGTCTTCGGGGACCGGGCGTAGGCGGCGGGTGAGCAGGCGCAGGGCGGCGACGCCGCAGGCGGCGCCGGCGAGGGTCGGGATGGTGTCGAGCGCCGTCGCGCCCGGCCGCGACAGCACCGCGACGCAGCCGAGCGCGCCCGCCGCGGCGATCACGGCGCTCCCGACCGGGCGGCGCGGAGTCTCGAACGTCCCGGCGATGGCGGCGATCGCGGCGATCACCACCAGCACGGCCGCGGCGAGGAAGAGTTTGTCCGACGAGCCCAGCGTCTGAATCGCCCACTCCTTGACCGGGCCGGGTGTCAGGTCGACGACGGCCGTGCCGATCGCGGCCCGCGCGTCGGCCCGCGCACCGAACGGGATGCCCACCAGTTGGGCCACCCCGAGCGCGACCGATGCGGCGGCGACCCCCGCGATCATCCGATCGTTGGACGGCGCGGTCGCCACCGGATTCACTTTGGGTCTCAACGGGTCAGGGAGATGGCGCCTTCGGGGCAGTTTTGCTCCGCGGTGACGGCCTGGGCCTCGAGTTCACCGGAGACGTCGCCGACGAGCACGACGGAGTGGCCCACCTCGTCGGCGTCGAAGACGTCGGGCGCCAGCGTGTAGCAGCGGCCGTGCCCGGTGCAGCGGTCGGCGTCCACCGAGACGCGGGTCATGACGTCGGAAATACCAGCGGCAGCGCCTCCACCGAGCGCAGCGCGGCGGTGTAGGTCAACTGGGTGCCGGGCCTGATCTCGTAATCCGGTATGCGGCGATGGAATTCGCGCAGCGCGACCCGCAGCTCCATGCGGGCCAGGTGGGAGCCGAGACACCGGTGCGGACCACCGCCGAACGCGCGGTGCCGGTTCGGGTTGCGGGTGAAGTCCACCAGCTCCGGGTCGGCGAACTCGGCGGGGTCGGTGTTGGCCGCCCCCAGCAGCGGGCTGACCCGCTCGCCCTTGCTGATTGGACACCCGCCCACCTCGACGTCCTGAACGGCGACCCGGGCGACGCCCGGCACCGGTGTCTCCCAGCGCAACAACTCCTCGACGGCGCTGGGCAGCACGTCGGGCTGCTCGACCAGCTGGCGACGGTGCTCGGGATGGCGGGCCAGGTAGACGAAGAAGCAGTCGAGCGAGTCGGTGACGGTGTCCAGGCCGGCGATCAGGAACAAGAAGCAGATGTCCAGGAGTTCCTCGCGCGACAGCGGCTGGCCGGCGATGTCGGCCGCGATCATCGCCGACAGCACGTCGTCGCGGGGGCTGGCGATGTGGTCGTCGATGGCGCGGTCGAAGTAGTCGTAGATTTGTTGGGCGACCGCGGCGGAGCTCTCGTGGCGGCGGTCGAAGCCGGAGTCCCCCTCCGGGCGGATCACCCCGTCCTTCCATTCCAGGAACTTGTCGAGGTCTTCCAGCGGCAACCCGAGCAACTGCAGGAAAACGGTGCAGGGCAGGGGCACCGCGAACTCGGCGTGAAAGTCGCATTCGCCCCGGTCGGCGAAGCGGTCGATCATCTCGTTCACCAGTTCGGTGACGCGGGGTTCGCGGCGGGCCATCTCCCGCGGCGTGAAGAGCGGGTCGAGGATGCGGCGGTACTTCGCATGCTCGGGCGGGTCGATCTGCAGCGGGATCAGGGGCCGGACATTGCCCAGATCGACCGCGTCCATGTTCGACGAGAACAGTTCCGTGTGTTTGAGCGCCATCTCGATGTCGGCCAACCGGCTCAGAACGACCGCCTGCGGCGACCGGAACACCGGACTCGATTCGCGCAACGCCTTGTACATCGGCTGCGGTTCCGCGAGACCCGTCACCGTCTGGTCGACGAACCCTTCGGTATCTGTCATCTGGTCAGACTGGCACCAACACCCCGGTTGGGCAATGGTCTTCCCTCAGGCCGCGTCGTGGAAGATCAGCCCCATGGCGAAGCGCTCGCCGGACCGCACGACCGAGACACCGTGGCGCACCGGCGCCGCGGACCAGCCGCGGCTCGACGGCACCGGCCGCTCACGCGTGGTGAAAACGAACCCGTGACCCTGCGGCAATTGGGTTGCCGTGCCGCGGGATTGCGCACGCGCCCGCTGTTCCACGAGCAGGAATTCGCCGCCGGTGTAATCGGTGTCGGGATGGCTGAGGTTGATCACCACCTGCAGTGGAAAGACCAAGTCGCCGTAGAGGTCTCGGTGCAGGGCATTCCAGTCGCCGGGGCCGTACCTGAGCATCAGCGCGGTGGACCTGGTCTGGCCTGCCGCGTGGCAGCTGGCCAGCCAATCGTCGAGGCTGTCCGGCCACGGCGCGTCGCGGCGCAGCTTGCCCCACCAGTCGCGGGCTATCGGCAACAGCCTCGGGTACAGCGCCTGTTTGAGCTCCTCGATGGGGTCGGGATAGGGGGCGTGGAAGTAGCGATACTGCCCGGCGCCGTACCGCCTGGGCGCCATGTCGATGGTCGAGCGGAACAGGCCGTCGTCGTCGTAGAGCTTGCGGAGCCGGGCCGCCTCGCCGTCGGTGATCAACCGCGGCAGCAGCGCCCCGCCGTACTCGTCGAGCGTGGCGGCGATGGCGTCCCATTCGCCGGCGTCGACGCGCTTCTTCCACCGGGACATCGGCGTCCTTCCCTGTGCCTGCCTGCGTGGTCCACGATAGGGCCGCCGCGCGATGGTTGCTGGCCCCGGGATCGCGCGGGTAGTACCGTGGATCGTCGCGGACGAGTTGGCCGGGCGGCCGCGGACCGCCGCACGGCGGTTCGAGGAAAGTCCGGACTTCACAGAGCAGGGTGATTGCTAACGGCAATCCGAGGTGACTCGCGGGACAGTGCCACAGAAAACAGACCGCCACCCTCGCGGTGGTAAGGGTGAAACGGTGCGGTAAGAGCGCACCAGCATCCCGGGTGACCGGGGTGGCTAGGCAAACCCCACCCGAAGCAAGGCCAAGAAGGCCGCGCCGTGAGGTGCGGCCGCGCAGGCGTTCGAGGGTCGCTCGCCCGAGCCTGCGGGTAGGCCGCTCGAGGCACCCGGCAACGGTGTGTCCAGATGGATGGTCGCCGCTGCGCGTCCCCGGTCTCCGGTGGCGCGCGGAACAGAATCCGGCTTACAGGCCAACTCGTCCGCCCCGCTCAGCGCTGTGCCTTGCGCACCGCCTTGGCGAGCTTGCGCAACGCGTCGTCGAGCTGTTGCTCGCACCGCTCGGCCAGGTCGGCCTCCTGCTGGAAGAGCAGGCCGTAGGTGAAGGTGTCCTCGCCGGCGGCGTGCGCGGCTTCGGATTCATGCCGCAGGTGCTCCCGGCTGACCACGCTGTCCTGGTGGTCGCCGAGCAGTGACTGGACCGCCTTCGCTTGTTCGGACACCTTGTCCTCACCGGTGGCCGCGGCGGTGTAGCGAAGGCGCTTGGCCCGCTTGCGGATCCGGTGGATCGCCTCGTCGCGCTCGTGCGGATGGTCGGGGTGGTCTTCGTCGACCTGGGCTGCGGCCTTGGCGGCCTTGCGCACCTTCTTGTAGGCGGAGTCGATGGTGACCGGGGCGTGCTCCTCGCCCGTCGCGCTGCCGGGCGGTTGGGCCGCGATCTCATCGAGGGCGTCGAGCAGGCGGAAGTAGCGCTGCGACCGCATGGCCATCAGCGACCGGCGCAGCCCGGTCTGGTAGCGGCGCTGGGCGCCGCCGACCAGGCGCTCGTGCACCGGTCCGCGCACCAGATCGGCTGTCAGTCCGTCTAATTCGCGCTCGTAACGCTCCGCGAGCACCTCGGCGTCGCGGGCGATGCCGAGGATGCCGGCCAGTTCGCGCAGTTCGTCGAGGACCCAGCCGTCGTCGGGCAATCCGAACGACTCCTGGTAGTCGCGCAGCAGGCTGCGCAGCTTGCGGGTGGTGACCCGCATCTGGTGGATGGAATCGAAGGCGTCGGCCCGCACGGCGCGGTCCCACACCAGCAGTTCGCGGATCTGCGCGGCCACCGCGCGCTGCAGCGGGTGCTCGGCGGGGTCGGCGTCGGGTTGCGGTGTCGTGCCGAGCACCCGGGCCAGCTTGGAGGCGTGGCCGGCGGGTGCGGCGCCGGCGTCCAGCAGCCGGTTACCCAGCCGGTCGAGCAGCTCGGTGTCCGGTGTCCCGCCGGACTCGACGAGCTCGAGTTCCCATTCGCGCCACTCCTGCTGGGTGGGTTCCAGGTCGGCGTCCTCGGAGGTACGGGCCGACCACGCGGTGACGTGGTCGTTGCTGAACTCGGCCAGCGGTGCGCCGTCGGCGCCGTACAACACCTGGCTTTCGCGCCGGGTGGTGATGCGCGCGACCGGCACGAGGGGGCGGTCGCGGACGATCGCCAGCACGACGTCCATCAACTCCTCCGGCACCGCGTCGGCCCCGGACGCGTCCAGCGGCATCCGGACCTCGGTGCGCGCCTCGGGACCGGTGGGCAGCTTCAGGTGCCATCCCGCGTCGGTGCCGCCGGTCCGGCGGCGCAGGGTGACCTTGTTGCGGGCGAGGTCCTGGTTGGGCGTGTCGAAGTACGTCGCGTCCAGCGTCTGGGTCGGCGACTTGTCGACGTGCGCCACCGCGGCAATGCCTTCGAACGAGGGTGACACGGCGGACTCGCCGACATCGAACTTGCGCTCGACCTCTAAATGACGGGAGGTCTGCGGCGCTTTTGCAGGCATTTTCGGCTCCGTTGAGGGCGCGTCGCCGCGGCCTTGAACGTCGGGGACGGTGGTGATGGGCTCCCATAGCCTGCCATACCGCGGCTACGCGAATGGCGGCGATCGCCGCCACGCGCCGTGGGCCGGCCGTCGAGAATCGGGGTCGGTAGATCAGCCGGGCGACGGATCTTCGCGCAGATGCATCGCCAGGCCGCTCAGCTCGCGAATCGCCTGAACCTCGGGATCGCGGAAGGGCCGTCCGTCGGGCGCCAGCAGGTCGTGGAACCACTCGGCCGGCACGGTGGGGTAGGGGTGCTCCCATGAGTCCCAGGGGAATACGGTCTGGGTTTTCCCGGCGACCAGTCCCCAGTTGAACGCGCCGACGTTGTAACGCTTGGCGACGGGCAGGATGCCCTCGACGGTGCTGCCCAACGACCGGGCCATGTATTCGGTGCACAGGATCGGGCGCCCTTGGGGTGTGAGCTCGGCGATGCGGCTCTCGAACTCTCCCGGCTCGGCGTAGGAGTGGAAGGTGATGACGTCGGAGTTGTCCAGCTGGATGCCGCTGATCACGCTGCGGCGCCCCGCGTCGGCCCACTCGCCATCCCAGACTCCGCTGGTGAGCGGCTGGGACGGATCGACCGAGCGGGCCCAGCCGAAGACTTGGGGGAGCAGGTCGGCGACGAGGTCGAGCTTGTCGTCCCGCTCGGCCGAGCGGTAGTACTTCGACGGATTGTCGGGCTCGTTCCACAGGTCCCAGCCCAAAACGCGGTCGTCGGTGCGGAACTGCGTCAGCACCCCGGTGACGTAGCCGCGCAGGGTCTGGACGTAGCCGCGGTCACCGAGGCGTTCCGCGCCCGGGCTCTGTACCCAGCCGGAGTTGTGTACGCCGGGCGTCGGCGCGCGCTGCGGACCGGCTTCGGGGCGGGGATCCCAGCAGGAGTCGAACAAGACGAACAGCGGCTTGATGTCGTGGCGCGCCGCGATGTCGACGAACTGGGCGACGCGGGCCTGGAATCCCCGACGGTCCTGCGTCCACAGCTGGTCGTGCAGGAAGACGCGCACCGAGTTGAGCCCGTTGGCGCGGG
>NZ_LZJB01000418.1:0-2271 GCF_001666895.1 Mycobacterium sp. E3298 | reverse complement strand
GCCGCGCCGATGCCGGCCGCGCCCGTGGGGTCGGCGCGCAACACGAGCACGCGGTCGGCGAGGATCGCCGCCTCATCGACGTCGTGAGTCACCAGCAACGTCGTGGTGCCCGCCTCGTGCTGCACCCTGTCGAGCAGGTCCTGCATCCGCAACCGGGTCAATGCGTCCAGGGCCGCGAGCGGCTCGTCGAGGAGCAGGACACTGGGCCGGCGCGCTAGAGCCCGCGCGAGGCCGGCACGTTGTGCCATACCGCCGGAAACCTGCCGCGGGCGATGATCACCGAACTCGGTCAGCCCGACGACGTTCAGCCAATGTTGAACCTCCCCGGTGCCCTTCGCGCGCGCCGTGCCAGGCGGTAAACCGAAGGCGACGTTGGCCGCCAGCGATCGCCACGGCAGCAGGCGCGGCTCCTGGAAAACCATCGCGCAACGCGGGTCGACCCCCCGGACGGCCTTCCCCGCTATCTCGATCCGCCCGGCGCTGGGCTTGTCGAGACCGGCCACGAGTCGCAACAGCGTCGACTTGCCGCTGCCCGAGGGCCCGAGCAACGCGACGACCTGGCCCGGTTCGATCTCGATGTCGACGTCGCGCAGCACGGCGCGCGTTCCGAAGGTGCGGTTGACGCGAAGCAATGACACGCGTGCCGGCGCGAGACTGGTCGACATCACCCGCGCAGCCTAGGAATCGCGCGCGGCGCCCACCAGGTTTGCGTTGCCGATGATTAAAACCCGCTGTGCGCCATCACTAGACGGCGATCAAGGTCAGCCGTGCGGCGCTTCGGAGATCTTGGTGTCCGGCTTGCCAAGCGTCTGGCAGTACGTCGCCGCCGACAGCCGAGTGGCGGTGATCTCGGCGTTGGACGGGTCGGTGCCGTTCTTGTCCTTCAACATCTTGCTGACTTCGTCGTTCTGCTTCTTCTCGTCCTGCGAGGTGAAGTCCTTGCACTTGGTGTCGCCGCCGGTGTTGATCACCTGTGAGGCCGAACACGCGCTGGACAGCAGCACGGCTAGTGCGAGCGTCGCGGCCGCGATTTGCTTCATCGTTTGCCTCCCTGGGAGTCGAGTAGTGGTATCAGTACACCAAATCGGCCGATTTGAAACCCCGCACGAGATTTGCCCGCCGATCGGGCCGGTTGCTCGGCGTGCATTTCCGCGGCGATCGGGAATAACTGCCTCGTTTGCATCGTCGTTTGCGTTCGTCGCGCCGAATGCCAGGGGGAAACGTCCAGTGTCTGTAGCCAACGGGTCAACGTCGCGACCTGCGGCGGCTCTGGACAAGGCGGGCCGCCCGGATGCGGACCGGGCCGTCTTCGGCGGCGTGCTGGTGCTCTTGCTGTCCGTCGGCTGGGTCGCCAACCACTTCGTCGCGCTGATGCCCGCGCTCAGCGCGCGGCAACACCTCAGCCCAGCCACCCTCGATGCGATCTTCGGGGTCTATGCGGTGGGCTTGGTGCCCGGCCTGCTCGTCGGCGGGCGCACCTCGGATGCGTTCGGGCGCCGGCCGGTGGCGCTGGCGGGCGCGGCGACCGCCGTGGCCGGCACGGTGGCCATGCTGTGCTCGCAGCAGTACGAGATCTTGCTCCTCGGCCGCCTGATCGTCGGGTTCGGTGTCGGCCTGGCCATGAGTTCCTGCACCGCCTGGGCCTCCGATCTGAAAGGTCCGGCCGGGGCGGCCGCCGCGGGTGCGGTGTTGATGGGCGGTTTCGCGATCGGACCGTTCGCGGGGGGCCTGATCGTCAAGGCCGGTCCGGGCGGCATCCAGTTGTCGTTAGGGGTCGCCGTCGCGATCGGCATCGCGGCGATGGCCTTCGCGGTGCTTGCGGCGCGCGGGGCGGAGACCACCGCGCGGCCAACCGCGCGGGTTTGGGAACCGCCGACCACCGCGGGGCAGGGCACCGGGCGGGCGTTGAGTTGGGCGATGCCGCTGGCGCCGTGGGTGTTCGCATCGGCGACACTGGGGTTCGTCGCGATCCCCGGCCGTGTCCACACCGGGCTCGCCGCCCCGATGGCCGTCGGCACCGCCACGCTGCTCGTCAACGGGGTCAGCGGGCTGATCCAGGTGCTGGCCCGCGCGCGGAGCTGGGGGCCCCAGGCCGGCACCGCCGGCGCACTGCTGGCCGCACTCGGCTACGCGACCACCGCGCTGGCCCCGCATACCATGTCGTTGGCCTTGGGCCTTCCCCTCTTCCTGGTGCTGGGATGCGCCTCCGGCCTGTGCTTGCGTGAGGGGTTGATCGATCTGGAGGCCGCGGCGCCGAAACGCTTGCGCGGC
>NZ_LZJB01000417.1:0-14568 GCF_001666895.1 Mycobacterium sp. E3298 | reverse complement strand
CAACGAGGCGGGGGACTGGGTGACGGTTTCCGCGGCCGTCAGGGCCAGGGTCAGCGCCGTGTCGGTCGCGGGCCGGCCGATGCGGTCTTCGAGCAGGCGGCGCAGCCACGGTTGGTAGTCGACGGCGACCACGCCCGCCAGGACGCCGATCGGCATCCGCGGCCAGCGCAGCGCGCGGCCGGTCAGCGCCAGGCCCAGCCCGGCCGCGCTGGCGGCCGCGGTGGCAGCCCGGGTCGCCAGCACCACGCCGTCACCCGGCAGGCTCGTCGGGGGCGCCAGCGGTTCGGCTGCGCCGCAACGCTTCTCGGCGATGTCGACGATGCGGCACAGGTCGCGCAGCGAGGTGTCCGCGTCGCAGACGGTGACCACGACGCGCGACAGCGGATAGTTCAGGACGGCGGATGCGACGCCGGGGTGGGCCAGCAGCGCGTCGAGCACCGAGCGTCCGAGCTCGTCACCTGAAGCGCCGTCCAGCCCCCGCACCTCGATCCAGGCGCGTTCGGCGCCGCGCCAGCAGCGGCGGCTCAGTGTTGCCGGACTCTCCTGGGGCAGATCGCCCGCGATCGCCCTTGCGCCCTCGCGCAGCGGAATCGCGGCGATGGTGATGCCGGCCTCGACGAGCGAGGTGGTGGCCTGGATGCCCGTCGCGACGGCGCGCAACGGCATAGATCGTTGTATCGCTGTCGCAATGCTCAAAGCGGCTTCGAACGGTCCCGTTAGTTGGTGCTACGCAGCGCGGTGCCGCCCGCCCGGCGCCCGGCCGCCTTCTTGGCCGTCGACTTGCCCGCCGCCTTCTGTGGCGCCGCCTTCTGCGGCGCCGATTTCTGCTCCGCCGGTTCCGCGGGCACGGCCTTGAGGCTGGCCTTGGGCGCCGGATTGCCCGATCCGTTCCGGTGGCTCAGCCGTTGCAGCAACAGGGCACCGCCGCCCACCGCCAACAGCACCGGCCACTCGACCAGCCCCGCGACGCCGAGCGCGCCGATGGCCACCGCGGCCGCGGGCGTCGAGTGGCTGCCGCTGCTCATTCCCTTTTTGATGCCCTCGGCGGCCCCGGTGACGCCGCCGATGACTCCGTTCACCGCCGCGCCACCCACGGCGCCGGCGGTCGCGGTCGTCGCGCTTGCCGCGCGATTCACCGCTTGACCCACCCCTCGGACTGCCCCGCCGATGACACTCATCATTACTCCTTGGCTTTCCTGCCCTTGCCGCGAACGCGCGTCACCGGTGAGCTATACCCGCTGAACGCGTCGTTAACGGCAAAAAAACACTGTTTGTCGGTTCTAACAAAATCAAAGCCTGCCACCTTGCAAACGCGCAGACAACGAGCAGTCGCATTTAATTTGCCTGAGCTTAACCTGGTTATGGGCGCGGCGCGAACGAGTTCAACGCGATTTAGCCTCGCCTTATGTCGATTTGCACCGGTGCGTGATCGCTGGCGGCCTTTCCCTTGCGCTCGTCGCGCACGATCTGGGCGTCCGTCACGCGGGTGGCCAATTCCGGTGAGGCCAGGATGAAGTCGATGCGCATGCCTTGCCGTTTCGGAAACCGCAGCTGGGTGTAGTCCCAGTACGTGTAGACCCCCGGACCGGGCGTGAAAGGCCTTACCACGTCGGTGAATTGGGCTTCGACGATGGCGCCGAACGCCCGGCGCTCCGGCTCGGAGACGTGGGTGGCGCCGACGTAGTATTCGGTGCTCCAGACGTCGTCGTCGGTCGGGGCGATGTTCCAGTCGCCGGCCAGCGCGATCTGCGCGGTGGGGTCGTCGCGCAACCACCCCGCCGCCGTATCACGCAGTGCGGCAAGCCATTCCAGCTTGTAGGTGTAGTGCGGGTCGCCCAGCGCGCGGCCGTTGGGCACATACAGGCTCCAGACCCGGACGCCATCGCAGGTGGCGCCCAGCGCGCGGGCTTCGGCCGTCGCGGCCACCTCCGGTTTGCTGCTCCAGGTGGGCTGACCGTCGAATCCGATCTGCACGTCGTCGAGGCCCACCCGCGAGGCGATCGCCACGCCGTTCCACTGATTGAAGCCGACATGCGCCACCTCGTAGCCGAGTTCGAAAAACGGCAGCGTGGGAAATTGGCTGTCCGAACATTTGGTCTCCTGCATGGCCAGCACGTCGACGTCGGCGCGCGCCAGCCAGTCGAGGACGCGGGGCAGGCGACTGCGAATCGAGTTCACGTTCCAGGTGGCCAGCCGCAGCGGCGATCGCAAGGGCGGCGAAGCCGGGCGCTGCGGGTCGCCGCCATCAATCTGCGGCGATCGCAAGGGCGGCGAAGCCGGGCGCTGCGGGTCGCCGCCATCAATCTGCGGCGATCGCAAGGGCGGCGAAGCCGGGTGCTGCGGGTCGCCGCCATCAATCTGCGGCGATCGCAAGGGCGGCGAAGCCGGGCGCTGCGGGTCGCCGCCATCAATCTGCGGCGATCGCAAGGGCGGCGAAGCCGGGCGCTGCGGGTCGCCGCCATCAATCTGCGGCGATCGCAAGGGCGGCGAAGCCGGGTGCTGCGGGTCGCCGCCATCGTGCATCGCTAGACGGTATCCCAGGCCGGGGAGCGGGCCGGAAAGTAGCGGCGGCTGTGGTGCGCCCGGAAGCCCAGCGCGTCGGCCAGTCGCAGCATGCCGGTGTCATCGTCCGCAACGACCAGATAGGCCCGGGTCGCGCCGCGCGCCGCGGCCAGGGCCAACTGCGCTTCGTAGGTGGCCGGGTCGTCGCCGGCCGCCGGCAGGCCCACCCAGCGCGTGCCGTGCCGCGCCGGCGCCGAGACGTCACGCACCAAGACGCGTTCCGTGCGTTCGGCGCTCAGCCCCGGCGGCAGCGGCAGCAAGCGATCGGGTATCGCCAGGCGCGCCGTCATGCCGCGGCGCTCATACCAGTCCGCGATCGCCGCCATGGCGCTTGCTCGGGCCGAAACATCCAGCGGCACAGCGAAATCCACGTGTTCCCCGGCCCGCAGCAGCCAGCCCTCGAGCCACGCGCGTTCCACGCCGGGCGACGCGTCGGCGGCCGCGCGCTCCAGCGCCCGGATTTCGGAGGTGCGCACCGGGGCGTCGGTCAGCACCCGCAGCGCGACCACGTCGTCGGGCAACACCTCGGTGACCGCGCCCGTCTTGGTCCGCACCCGCACCACCGGGTCGACCGCCAGCAGGTGGCCCACGGCGTCGGTCAGGGGCGGGACCGAGCCCGGGGGCCGCCGGTAGCGCAGCGTCACCCGCGTGCCCAACTCCGGCCACGAGAACATCAGTGACCGAAGGGGTCCGGCCCCTCGCCCGGCAGCCACGACAGCCCGGGAACGCCCCAGCCGTGCGACTTGACGGCGCGCTTCGCGCTGCGGGCGTGGCGACCGATCAGCCGATCCAGGTACAGGAAGCCATCCAGGTGCCCCGTCTCGTGCTGCAGCATGCGCGCGAACAGGCCGGTGCCCTCGAGCTCGACGGCCTTGCCGTCGGCGTCGAGGCCGGTGACGCGCGCCCAGCTGGCGCGGCCGGTGGGAAACGACTCGCCGGGGACCGAGAGGCAGCCCTCGTCGTCGTTGTCCGGATCGGGCATCGTCTCCGGGATCTCGGAGGTTTCCAGCACCGGGTTGACGACCACGCCGCGGCGCCGGTCGGTCCGGCCCCGGTCGTCGGCGCAGTCGTAGACGAAGACGCGCAACCCGACGCCGATCTGGTTGGCGGCCAGGCCGACTCCGTGTGCGGCATCCATGGTGTCGTACATGTTGGCGATCAGCTCCGCCAGGTCCGGCGGCAGCGATCCGTCGGCGCCGACCGGCACCGGCTGCGTCGGGGTGTGCAAGACCGGATCCCCGACGATCCGGATCGGTACGACTGCCATGGTCGGCTAAGCTACCGCACGCCCGCACGGGCGGAAGCCGGCCGTGTTCTCCGGGCAATCTGAGCCAATCGGCCGACTCGCGGGTCTGGATGACGGCTTGAGGGTTTGCGCCGTGATTCAATATTCGCCGAAACACGCCCTCAGGTAAGTCAAGTCATCTACAGCAGCCGAGAATCGCCGGAAGGGTCCAGGGGAAGCTATATGGACAGCGCCATGGCGCGGGCAAATCGATCGGGGGACGATGCCGAGATCGCAGATGGCCTCACCCGCCGCGAACACGACATCCTCGCCTTCGAACGTCAGTGGTGGAAATTCGCGGGCGTAAAAGAGGAAGCGATCAAAGAGCTGTTTTCGATGTCGGCGACGCGCTACTACCAGGTGCTCAACGCGCTCGTCGATCGGCCGGAGGCGCTGGCCGCCGACCCGATGCTGGTAAAGCGGTTGCGGCGGCTGCGGGCCAGCCGGCAGAAGGCGCGGGCGGCGCGGCGCCTCGGCTTCGAGGTGACCTGACTCGCTACAGTGGGCTCGATGAAAGAGCGAGTCCCCGACTCCACGGGGCTGCCCCTGCGGGCGATGGTGATGGTGCTGTTGTTCCTGGGGGTCGTATTCCTGCTGCTCGGCTGGCAGGCGCTGGGGTCGTCCGGCAGCTCCGAGGACGACTCGGCCTCGGCGGTGTCCACGTCGTCCGCCACCAGCACGTCGGCCACGCCGACCAGCACTAAGCCCGCGGCCAACCGGTCCGAGGTGCAGGTGTACAACATCTCGACAAAAGAGGGCGTCGCGTCGCGCACCAAGGATCAGCTCACGGCCGGCGGCTTCAACGTGACCAAAGTCGACAACCTGACCGTGCCCGACGTCTCGGCCACCACGGTGTATTACACCGACGCCGACGACGAGCACGCCACCGCGGACGCGGTCGGCAAAATCCTGGGCGCGCCCGTCGAACCGCGCATCCCGGCGCTGACCGGGCAACCGCCCGGGGTCATCGTCCTCGTTACGGGTTGACCCGTCAGCGGCTAGGCTTCCGCTATGCCTCAGCTCGCTGGTTACCGCACTGCCGCCGTCACCGTTTCCGCGCTCTCCGCAGCAACTTCGGTCGCGCTGCTCGGCGCGTGCTCGTCGCCCCAGCACGCCTCGACGTCCCCGGGCACCACGCCGGCGGTGTGGACCGGTTCGCCGGCGCCGTCGGGAACCGGCACGCCGGAGGGCGGGCCCGTCGCCGCGCCGTCGGGGCCGAGCATCGTCACCCACCTGAAGGCGCCCGACGGCACCCAGGTCGCGACCGCCTCGTTCCAGTTCAACAACGGCTACGCCACGGTCACCATCGAGACGACCGCCAACGGGGTGCTCTCGCCCGGCTTCCACGGGGTGCACATCCACAAGGTCGGCAAGTGCGAGCCCAACTCCGTCGCCCCGACCGGTGGCGCGCCGGGCGATTTCCTGTCCGCCGGCGGGCACTTCCAGACGCCCGGGCACGCCGCCGAGCCCGCCAGCGGTGACCTCACCTCGCTCCAGGTGCGCAAGGACGGGTCCGGGATGCTGATGACCACGACGGACGCCTTCGCCATGGACGACCTGCTCAGCGGCCAGAAGACGGCGATCATCATCCACGCCGGCGCCGACAACTTCGCCAACATCCCGCCGGAGCGGTACAACCAGGCCAACGGCACCCCGGGCCCCGACCAGATGACGATGAGCACCGGTGACGCCGGCAAGCGGGTCGCGTGCGGTGTGATCGGTGCCGGCTAACAGGGCCCACGCGCGCATCGATTTCGCCCGGTCACCGAGGCCGACCCTCGGCGTGGAGTGGGAGTTCGCGCTCGTCGACGCGCAGACCCGCGACCTGAGCAACGAGGCCACCGCGGTGATCGCCGAGATCGGCGAAAACCCGCGCGTACACAAGGAATTGCTGCGCAACACGGTCGAGGTCGTCAGCGGCGTCTGCAGGTCCACCGGCGAGGCCATGGAGGATCTGCGGGAAACCCTCGGGCCCGCGCAGCGGATCGTCCGCGACCGGGGCATCGAACTCTTCAGCGCCGGCGCCCACCCGTTCGCGCAGTGGTCCACCCAGAAGCTCACCGACGCGCCCCGCTACGCCGAACTGATCAAGCGCACGCAGTGGTGGGGCAGGCAGATGCTGATCTGGGGCGTGCACGTGCACGTCGGAATCTCCTCGGCGCACAAGGTGATGCCGATCATGACGTCCCTGCTGAAGTACTACCCGCACCTGCTGGCGCTGTCGGCGTCCTCACCGTGGTGGACCGGGGTGGACACCGGGTACGCCAGCAACCGCGCGATGATGTTCCAGCAGTTGCCCACCGCCGGCCTGCCGTTCCAGTTCCAGACCTGGCCGGAGTTCGAGGGGTTCGTCTACGACCAGAAGAAGACCGGCATCATCGATCACGTCGACGAAGTCCGTTGGGACATCAGGCCTTCGCCGCACCTGGGCACCCTCGAGGTACGGATCTGTGACGGCGTGTCCAACCTGCGGGAGCTGGGCGCGTTGGTGGCGCTGACGCACTGCCTGGTGGTGGACCTGGACCGCAGGCTGGAAGCCGACGAGACGTTGCCGACCATGCCGCCGTGGCACAACCAGGAGAACAAGTGGCGCGCGGCCCGCTACGGGCTGGACGCCATCATCATCCAGGACGCCGACAGCAACGAGCGGCTCGTCACCGAGGACCTCGACGACGTGCTGAATCGGCTTGAGCCCGTGGCGAAATCGTTGGACTGCGTCGACGAG
This sequence comes from Mycobacterium sp. E3298, assembly GCF_001666895.1. Taxonomy (NCBI): domain Bacteria; kingdom Bacillati; phylum Actinomycetota; class Actinomycetes; order Mycobacteriales; family Mycobacteriaceae; genus Mycobacterium; species Mycobacterium sp. E3298. Next base: position 7,996 of record NZ_LZJB01000417.1, on the reverse strand, counting down.
CTGGCGGCGGTGGCCGAGATCCCCAGGGTGGGCGCCTCTTATCAACGGCAACGCCGGGTGGCCGAGGAACACGATGGCGATCTGCGGGCGGTGGTCGACGCGCTGGTGGCCGAGCTGGAGATCTGATGGAGTTGGCGATGTTCCCGCTGGAGTCGGCGCTGCTGCCCGACCAAAACCTGCCGTTGCGGATCTTCGAGCCGCGCTACGGCGCGCTGGTCCGGCACTGCCTGGACACCGGCGACCCGTTCGGTGTAGTGCTGATCTCGCGGGGACGCGAGGTCGGCGGCGGCGAGGTGCGTTACGACGTCGGGGTGTTGGCCGAGATCACCGAATGCGTCGACCACGGTGGCGGGCGGTACTCCATGCAGTGCCGGACCGGCGAACGGATCCGGGTCTCCGAGTGGTTGCCCGACGACCCCTACCCGCGGGCGACCGTGACCGCGTGGCCCGACGAGCCGGGCGATCCGGTCACGGCCGCCCAGCTGGTCGAGGTCGAGGACAGGGTGATGGCGCTGTTCGAGCGGATCGCCGACGCGCGCGGCGTGGCGCTGCCGGACCGCGCGGCGCTGCTGGGCGAGGACCCGGCCGGCGACCCCGGACAACGCTTGTACGCGTTGGCCTCTCGCATCCCCATCGGCACGGCCGACCTCTACACGGTGCTGTCGGCGCCGTCGGCCTCCGAGCGATTGGCGGCGCTGCGCGAGGCGGTCGACGCGCTCGCCGAGGTGGTGGAGTTCCAGCTTTCCGAATGACGCGACAGGGGAGTAGATGAAGGTACATCTGCAGGTCGACGGCTCACCGGTGGACGCGGCGGCGAGCGCCGCCGAGATCGCTGCGACCGGAGCCGACGGCCTGTTCACCTTCGAGGGCCAGCACGACGTGTTCTTCCCGCTGATCCTCGCCGCCGGCACCACCGGACTGGACCTGATGACGAACGTGGCGATCGCGCCGCCCCGCAGCCCGCTGCACCTGGCGCACGCCGCCTACGACCTGCAGCTCTACAGCGGCGGGCGGTTCCGGCTCGGCCTCGGCTCGCAGGTGAAGGCCCACATCGAAAAGCGTTACGGCAGTAGGTGGGAGCGGCCCGCGGCCCGGATGGCCGAAACCGTCTCGGCGATCAAGGCGATCTTCGCGGCCTGGGAAGGCCGCGCCCGCTTGGACTTTCGCGGCGAATTCTTCACCCACACCATCATGGCGCCCAACTTCAATCCCGGGCCCAACCCGTTCGGGCCGCCGCCGGTGCTGCTGGGGGCGCTGGGCCCGGTGATGACGCGCACCGCCGCCGAGGTGGCCGACGGGCTGCTGGTGATGCCGTTCAACAGCGCCCGCCACTTCGCCGAACGCACCCTCCCCGCCGTGGAAGAGGGCCTGCGGCGCTCCAAGCGATCCGCCGAGGACTTCGAGATCGTCGTGCAGGCCATGGTCGCCGTCGGCCGCGACGAGGCGGGCCTGGCCGCCGCGATCGGCGGTGTGGCGTCGCTAATCTCCTTCTACGGCTCGACGCCGGCCTACCTGCCCGTGCTGGAGGCCGAGGGCTGGGCCGACGTCCAGCCCGAGCTGAATGCCCTGTCCAAACAGGCCCGCTTCCCCGAAATGCGCCGGCTCGTCAGCGACGAGATGGTGGCCCGGATCGGGATCGTCGGCACGCCCGAGGAGTGCGCACGGCAGATCGCCGCCCGATTCGGAGAGCGCGCCGCCGAGGTGTGCTGCTATTTCCCGGGTTACTCGCCGGCCGCCGCGGACGTCGCGGACCTGATCGGCGCCCTGCACCGCACGCCGGCGCTGCGATGAGTTCCGACCTCACCGTCGACGTCGACGCGGGCGTGGCGGTGCTCACGTTGAATCGGCCCGAGCGCCTCAACGCCTACACCGCCGAGATGGGCGCGCTGCTGGGCCGGGCCTACTCCGACTGCGACGGTGACGACGACGTCCGGGCCATCGTTGTGACCGGGGCCGGGCGCGCATTCTGTGCCGGGGCGGATTTCTCCGGCGAGACAAGCCCTTTCGACGCCCCGGGCGAGGAATTCTCGGCGTCACCGATCACCCCGGCCGCGTTCGAGTTGCGCAAGCCGGTGATCGCCGCCGTCAACGGCCACGCGATCGGCATCGGGCTGACCATCGCCCTGCAGGCGGACCTGCGCATCGTCGCCGGCGACGCGAAATACGGTGTGGTGCAGGTCCGTCGGGGAGTGCTCCCCGACTGCATGGCGCACTGGACGCTTGCGCAGCTGACCACGTTGGGGGTGGCCGCGGACATCCTGCTGACGGGGCGGACCTTCGGCGGGGCCGAGGCGGTGACGCTCGGCATCGCAAACCGGGCGCTGCCCGCCGACCAAGTGCTCGACCACGCGGTGGCGGTGGCCCGCGACATCGCGGTCAACGTGGCGCCGATGTCGGCGGCGCTGTGCAAGCGGCTGCTGTGGGACACCGCGATCAACGGCTACACCCCGCGCCAGGTCGCGGCTCTGGAAACCCGGCTGCACCAACGGGTGATGGGCACCGCCGACGCGCGCGAAGGGGTCGCCGCTTTCCTCGAGCGCCGGCCGCCGTCCTTCACCGCGCGGCTCGCGAGCGAGTGGGAGCCGCTGCCGCCGAGCCGGTAATCCCGCATCGTCGGGCTGTGCTACTAGATCGCGCACAACCGCTCGGAGAGGGCCCACCAGTCAGCCGCGCGTTGGTCGTCGCGCGCGTGGGGGGCGAGCCCGTCGCTGATCCGGCAGTCTTCCAGGTACAGCCCGCCCCGGCCGGCGAGCTGCGGGCTGACCGCGGCCCAGACCTGCGTGGCCGCACCCCGATCCGGTGTGAGGAAGTCGAGACGGCCGTCGCTCGGTTCGCCGCGCGCCGCGCTGTTGGCGGCGACGAGCCTGCGGAGGTTGGAGAAATCCTCGTGGGACATGTAGCGCGCCAGCGAGGTGGCCACGGTGCCGGGATGGACGGCGAAGGCGCGAATGCCCGCGTCGCGCAGGCGGCGGTCGGCCTCCCTGGCGTACAGGATGTTGGCCGTCTTGGACGCGCCGTAGGCGACGAACTTGTCGTAGTCGCGGCGCTCCCAGTTGGGATCGTCGAAGTCGACGTCGCCCATGATGTGCCCGCCGGAGGACAGCACGACCAGCCGGGCGCCCTGTGCGGCGGCCAACGGACGCGTCAGTAGCCGGGTGAGCTCGAAATGGCCGAAATGGTTTGTCCCGATCTGGGTTTCGAACCCGTCCGCCGTCCGCCCGAACGGGGTGAACATGACCCCGGCGTTGTTCATCAAGACGTGGATCGCCGGCGCGATGTCGGTGATCGCCGCGGCCGCCGCGCGAACGCTCGACAGCGCGGTCAGGTCGAGATGCACGGTCGAGGTACGCGCGCCGGGTAGGTCCTGCGCTATCCATCCGACCGTTTCGGCCAGGGCGGCATGGTTGCGCGCCGCCAGGACGACGTGCGCGCCGGCGGCGGCCAACGCTCGGGCCGACTCGCGGCCCAGCCCGGTCGACGCACCGGTGATCACACATGTCTTGCCGGACAGGTCGATTCCCTTGACGACATCGACGGCGGTGCGGCGTTCGGTCATGCGGCCAGAGTGTATGCGGTCAGGCCACGCCGACGGCGACTTTGCGGGGGACCTCTTCGACGGGATGGATGCGGCCGGTGACCAAGAGACCGGCCACCAGCGCGCCGACGAAGTACAGGCCGGCGGCGACGTGCAGCAGCCGCGCGAAGCTGGCGTCCGTCAGCGTGCCGGCCGCGATCAGGCCCACGCAGGCAACGGAACCCAGCGCCGACGTCCTGCCCACGGCGTTTTGCAGCGCCGCCGCGACCCCGCTGCGGGCCGCGTCGACCGAGGACAGATTCACCGCGGCCAGCGGCGTCAGGGTGAGCACCGAACCGACGGCCACCACGATCGTCCCGGGCAGCAGGTGCGTGACGATGTTGAACCCGTGACCGGGACGGATGAGCAGCAGCCCCAACCCGGCCAGCAGCGGGCCCGTCGTCAAACAGATCCGAGGCCCGATGCGTGCGGCGAGCCTGCCGACGCGCTTAGCGAACAGGAACGAGATGATCGGCGTGGGTAGCGTGGCCAATCCCGCGACGGTCGCGCAATAACCGGCGACCTCCTGCGTGTACAGAGCGACCGCCAGCGCGCCCATCGTGATGGCGCCGTAGACGAAGCCGGTGGTCACATTGGCACCCGCGAAATTGCGAATCCGGAACAGCCCGAGCGGCACCAGGGGGTGCGGGGCGCGGCGCTGCCACGCCGCAAACGCGACCAGCGCGGCGACGCCCACACACAGCGAGGCGGCGACGCGGGGATCGGACCAGCCGTGCTCGCGCGATTCGATCAGGGCATACACCGTGGCGGCCAGCCCCACGGCCGACAGGACCGCACCGGTGACGTCGACGCGGACGCGCTGGGCCGGCCGCGGCATCGGGTGCAGCCAGAATGTCAACGCGAAACCGATGACCATCGGAACGGCCGACAGGACGTAGATCCATCGCCAACTCAGCAAGTCGACCGCAAGGCCGCCCAGCAGCGGGCCGAGCGCGAACGCCGTGCCCGTCCACGCGGTCCAGGTGCCGATGGCCGTCGCGCGCTCCCCGCGATCGAACGTCGAATTGATCAACGCAAGCGACCCGGGCACCAGAAACGCGGCGCCGAGACCCTGGACGATGCGCCCGGCGATCAGCATCACCGGCGTGGGGGCGCCGGCCGCGAGCACCGAACCCGTCCCGAAGGCCACCAGTCCCAGGCGGATCACCGGCACCCGCCCGAACAGGTCGGACAGGGAGCCGCCGGGCAGGATCGTGGCCGCCTGCGCCAGCAGATAACCGTCGACGATCCACTGCTGCAGGCAGAGCCCGCCGCCGAGGTCGCGCGCGGTGGCCGGCAGCGCCAGGTTCACCACCGTCGTGTCGAGGAAGGCGACCATCGAGACCATGGTTGCCACGACCATGACCCGGCTGGTTGGGGCGACGTTTCGAAATCGTTGCAGCCCACCCCGGGCCGTGGGCGCGGCGACAGCGACCGCGGGAGATGGCTGCAATGCAATCATGTCGGTCTCACGGTGCGGCCGCCGTCGTCGTTCATCTGATTCCTCCTCGACGGCCGCCGAATCCCGTGATCCGGCAACCGTCTTCGAGAAGATGTATACGACGGGGTTACAAGCCGACTGCGGATCAGCTGTGGTGTGCGTGCGCCCGTCGTCCGCCGTCGCGGGTGGCCCGTTGCACCAGCTGCGGTGCGATGGCCCTATGCAGGGGACCAACGACGGCCCAGACCGTCCGGGCGGCGGTCTTGCGGCGGTAGTGCACGCGAGTGGTGAGTGTGGCCCGCAGGCCGTCCTGGCGTCGCAGCGCCAGTTCGCCCCGCATCAGCGGCCCGCTCGCCGTAAGGACGAACTCGTCGTGATCCGAGCGGGCGACCGACCAGCCGATGGGGTGATCGGGCGACGGATGCGTCGCGAGGTTGAATCTCAAGACGTGGCGGTGGAGCCACCGCACGGCGCCTCCGTCTGCTTCCCGGCCCAGCGCGTCGCGGAACATCTGCTCGGCCGAGCGCGTGTCGCCGGGCTGGATCGCGGCCTCGAAGACGTCGGTGTAGTCGGATGCGGTCGCGCTGGACCGCTCGTTAAGCACCGCAGCCGCAACGCGGTTCAGCGTCGCGCGGGTCACCGCCGCATGACCGCCGGTGCCGATGACGAGGCCGCGATACATCCGTCCGTGCAGGCCGGGGAAGGCCGCCCACGTGGTGGCGCGCACGCGGGTGCGGTCGCCGGCCAGCGGCTCCAGCTCGAACACCCACCGATACACCGCGAACGGGTGCCGGCCCTTCAGCGCGAACCGCTCCGGCGGCCGTGTCTCGTCGAGGACGAAACCGATTGGCACGGTTGACGGGTCGCCGGGATCCCGGCACATCACCCGCAGCAGCGCGGACCACGTGTCCGCGCGCCCCGCGTCCACGGTTATGGCATGCTCATCGATATAGGGTAATCGTTCCATATAGAAGGACCATACTAGATCGTGGCACCTCCGCGGAAGCATGAAACCGATGTGATCCTCGACGCCGCCCGGGCGCTGGTGCTCGACGGCGGGCCGCGGGCGGCCAGCGTCGCGGCGATCGCGAAGGCCAGCGGCGCGCCCGCGGGCACCCTGTATCACCGGTTCGGCAACCGCGACGGCATCCTGACCGCGGCGTGGCTGCGCGCGCTGGAACGCTTCCAGGCGCGCGCCCTGGCCGCGGACGGTGAGACGCCGGCGGACACCGCCGTCGCGATGGCCGTGTCCGCCGTCGGCTTCGCGCGCGAGCTGCCCGACGACGCCCGGCTGCTGCTGACGATCCGGCCCGGCGACCTGCTCGACGACGAGCCCGACGCGGCGTTCCAGCGGACGCTGGCCGCGATGAACGCGCCGCTGACCGAGCGGATCGCGGTGTTGGCCCGGCAGCTGTACGGAAACAACAGGCCCCGGTCCGTCGACGCCGTCGCGCGGGCGGTCGCGGACCTGCCCTATGCCGTGGTCCGCCGCCACGCCTACGACGATCCGATGCCGCGCTGGCTCGAGGACGACGTCGCGGTGTCGGCGTTGGCGGTGCTACGGAGCTTCGGCGAACGCCCGTAACGCCTGCACCTGCGCGGGATCCAGTGAGGGGCGCACGATTTGGCGCGCCGCTGCGATGTCGGCGGCCGTCACGTCGGTGGCGTCGATCGAGCGCCGCATCGCGGTCAGCGCCGCCTCGCGCAGCAGCGCCACGCAGTCGGCGGCGCTGTAACCGTCGAGCCCGCCGGCCACCTCGTCGAGGTCGACGTCGTCGCTCAGCGGGACGGATTTGCCCGCGGTGCGCAGGATTTCGCGGCGGGCGGCGGCGTCGGGCGGCTCGATGAAGACGTGCCGCTCCAGCCGGCCCGGGCGCAGCAGCGCCGGGTCGATCAGGTCCGGCCGGTTGGTGGCGCCCAGCACGACGACGTCGCGCAGCGGGTTGACGCCGTCGAGCTCGGTCAGCAGCGCGGCCACCACCCGGTCGGTCACGCCCGAGTCGAAGCTCTGCCCGCGCCGGGGCGCGAGCGCGTCGATCTCGTCGAGGAACACCAGCGACGGGGCGGAGTCGCGGGCGCGCCGAAACAGTTCGCGGACGGCCTTTTCCGAGCTGCCCACCCACTTGTCCATCAGTTCGGAGCCCTTGACCGAATGCACGGACAGCTGCCCGGTGCTGGCCAGCGCGCGCACGACGAAGGTCTTGCCGCAGCCGGGTGGCCCGTACAGCAGCACGCCGCGGGGCGGTTCGACGCCCAGGCGGGCGAAGGTGTCGGGGTGCTGCAGCGGCCACAGCACGGCCTCGGTCAGCGCCTGCCGGGCCTCGGTCATGTCGCCGACGTCGTTGAGGGTGACGTTGCCGACGGTCACTTCCTCGCTGGCCGACCGGGACAGCGGCCGGATGACGGTCAGCGCGCCGACCAGGTCCTCCTGGTTCAGCTCGGGCGGGCGCCCGTCGGTGCTGGCGCGTGCGGCCGCCCGCAGCGCGGCCTCCCGCAGCAGCGCGGCCAGGTCGGCGACCACGAAACCCGGCGTGCGCGCGGCGATCTCGTCGAGGTCGAGGGTGCCCGCGGGCACGGATTTCAGCAGCGACTCCAGCAGCGCCTTGCGGGTGCCGGCGTCGGGCAGCGGCAGGCTGAGCTCCCGGTCGCACAGGTCCGGCGCCCGCAGCCGCGCGTCGAGCTGGTCGGGCCGCGCGGAGGTGGCGATCAACGCGACGCCCTCGGTCGCCACGGCGGTGCGCAGCTCGCCCAGGATCAGGGCGGCCACCGGCTCGGGGGTGGCCGGCAGCAGGGCGTCGACGTCGGTGATCAGCAGGACGCCGCCGCCGTCGCGGACGGCCTGCACCGCCGAGCTCACGGTCTTGAGCCGGTCCTCCGGCGTCAGCGCGCCCACCTCGGGACCGTCCAGCTTGACCAGCCTGCGGCCGTCGCACACCGCGCGCACCAGCGTCACCTTGCCCACCCCGGCCGGGCCGGACACC
>NZ_LZJB01000416.1:0-16272 GCF_001666895.1 Mycobacterium sp. E3298 | reverse complement strand
GTCCTCGTCGAGCACCACCGTGCGGTGGTCGATGGTCACGCGCGGGCCGCCACTGTGCGGGGCGTCTTTCGCCACGATGCTGGTGCCGCCGAATCCGGTCTCCGACGAGCCGATGGAGTCGGTGATGACCCGGTTGGGCAACAACTCGAGCAGGCGCTCCTTGATGCTCGGCGAGAACAACGCCGCGGTGCTGCCCAGCATGAACAGCGACGACAGGTCGTAGTCGTTTTTCCTGTCGAGCGCATCGAGCAACGGCCGGGCCATCGCGTCGCCGGTGAAGAACAGCATGTTCACCTTATGATCGTGGATCGTGCGCCAGACCTCGTCGGCGTTGAATTCCGGTGCCAGCACGGTGGTTTGGCCCGAAAAGACCGACCGCCAGGTGGCCGACTGGGTGGCACCGTGGATCATCGGCGGAACCGGATAGTTGATCATCGGGGGGTTGGCGGCCGCGGCCTTGGCCAGGTCGTATTCGTCCTTGACGAATTCGCCTGTGGCGAAGTCGGTTCCACCGAGCAGCACCCGGTAGATGTCCTCGTGACGCCACATCACGCCCTTCGGGAATCCGGTGGTGCCACCGGTGTAAAGGAGGTAGATGTCGTCGGCGCTGCGCTCGCCGAAGTCGCGCTCGGGCGAGCTGTCCGCGATCGCCGAGTGGAATTCGACGCCGCCGTAGCGCGTGTAGTCGTTGTCGCTGCCGTCCTCGACCACGAGGATGGTCTTGACGTTCGGGGTGTCCGGCAGCACGTTGGCGACCCGGTCGGAGTACTGGCGCTCGTGGACCAGGGCGACCATGTCGGAGTTGTCGAACAGGTAACGCAACTCCCCCTCGACGTAGCGGTAGTTGACGTTGACGATGATGGCGCCGGCCTTGACGATGCCGAGCATCGCGATGACGATCTCGATGCGGTTTCGGCAATACAGCCCGACCTTGTCGTCCTTCTTGATGCCCTGGTCGATCAGGTAGTGGGCGAAGCGGTTGGCCTTCTCCTCCAGCTGGGCGTAGGTGAGCTTCTCGTCGCCGCAGATCAGGGCGACACGGTCCGGCACAGCGTCGATGGCGTGCTCTGCGAGATCGGCAATATTCAGGGCCACGGCCACTAAATTAGAACGTGTTACATTTCTTGACAAGCTCGTGCCCCTCATCGACGGAAAGGCGGTAGCTGTGTCCGAGGCTCCAGCAAACGACCAAGCGGGACATGACGCGCTCGTCGAACAGCGCGGTCACACCCTGATCGTGACGTTGAACCGGCCGCACGCCCGCAACGCCCTGAGCACCGAAATGATGGAAATCATGGTGCAGGCCTGGGACCGCGTCGACAACGACCCGGACATCCGCTGCTGCATCCTGACCGGGGCCGGTGGCTACTTCTGCGCCGGCATGGACCTCAAAGCGGCAACCAAGAAACCGCCGGGTGAGTCGTTCAAGGATGGCAGCTACGACCCGTCGCGAATCGACGCTTTGCTGAAGGGTCGCCGGCTGACCAAACCGCTCATCGCGGCCGTCGAGGGCCCCGCGATCGCCGGCGGCACCGAGATCCTGCAGGGTACCGACATCCGCATCGCCGGCGAGAGTGCCAAGTTCGGCATCTCGGAGGCCAAGTGGAGCCTGTACCCGATGGGCGGGTCGGCCGTGCGCCTGGTGCGGCAGATCCCCTACACGGTCGCCTGTGACCTGCTGCTGACCGGCCGGCACATCACCGCCGGCGAGGCCAAGGAGATGGGCCTGATCGGGCATGTCGTGCCGGACGGGCAGGCGCTGTCCAAGGCGCTCGAGATCGCCGACATCATCGAGAACAACGGCCCCCTGGCCGTGCAGGCGATTCTGCGGGCGATCCGCGAGACCGAGGGCATGCACGAGAACGAGGCCTTCAAGATCGACACCCAGATCGGCATCAAGGTGTTCCTGTCCGACGACGCCAAGGAAGGCCCCCGGGCGTTCGCCGAGAAGCGCAAGCCCAACTTCCAGAACAAGTAGACCCCTCGGGCGCCCCTTCCCCGCCGAACGTGAAGCCATTGCGATCTTCCGGCCGGATTTTCGCAATGGCTTCACACTGGACGACCCGTCGGTGCCCCTCGGCATACTCCGCGGGATGGGAAAGCCATTTCTCGGTAGCGAGGCGGTCGCGTCCGGGCTGGTGACGCCGTACGTCTTACGCACCGGCAGGTTCGTGGCGATGCACCGCGACGTGTACGTGCCCCGCGATGCGGAGGTCACCGCCGTGGTGCGTGCCGAGGCGGCGTGGTTGTGGTCACGGCGGCGCGGGGTCCTCGCCGGCCGGTCGGCCGCGGCGCTACACGGCGCCAAATGGGTCGATGCCCAGGCGCCGGCCGAACTCATCTACCAGAATCGCCACGCGCCAACACATGTCCGCACCTGGGCTGACCGCATCGAAGACGACGAAAGCACGACGATCCAGGGCATGTCAGTGACGACCCCGGCGCGCACGGCATTCGACCTAGCCTGTCGCAATCCGGTCGGGACGGCCGTCGCTGCGCTCGACGCCCTGGCTCGGGCAACCCGACTAAAGGTCGCCGATGCCGAATTAATTGCGGAACGCTACAAGGGCCACCGGAACATCCGGCGGGCCAGGCGCGCGCTCGAGCTTGTCGATGCCGGTGCGCAGTCACCCCGGGAAACGTGGCTGCGACTGACGGTCATCGAAGCCGGATACCCTCCACCGCAGACCCAGATTCCCGTCTGCGGCGAACATGGCGAGCTTGTCGCGGTTATCGACCTTGGTTGGGAAGACGTCAAAATCGCCCTCGAGTACGAGGGTGACCACCATCGGACGGATCGCAGGCAATTCCGCAGGGATATCGCTCGATTCGAAGCGCTGCAGGACGTGGGCTGGATAGCCATTCGGGTCACGTCGGCAGACACACAAGGCGGCATCCTGGCGCGGGTGGCCGACGCATGGCGCCGCCGAGCGTGAAGCTGTCGCGAGTTTTGGGCCGTTTTCTCGCAACAGTTGCACGCTCGGCGACGAGCCAAGGCGCCTACCCCAGCGGTGCGCTCGGCGTGAACGCGACCGGCATCTTCTCCAGGCCGGAGACGAAGTTGGCCGGCCGCAGGGGCAGGTCGGCCTCCGAGGCCAGCCGCATGTCCGGCAGGCGCTGCAGCAGCCGGGTCTGCATGATGGACAGCTCCAGCCGGGCTAGCTGGTTCCCGAGGCAGAAGTGGGTGCCGAAGCCGAAGGCCAGGTGGTTGTTCGGGTAGCGCTCGATGTCGAATGATTCCGGGTCGTCGAACACCTTCTCGTCGAAGTTCGCCGACTCGAACAGCAGGATCATCTTCTCGCCCTGGCGCAGCTGGGTGCCGTGGAACTCGGTGTCGGCGGTGATGGTGCGTGCCATGTTCTTCACCGGCGCGGTCCAGCGCAACATCTCCTCGATCGCGTTGGGCAGCAGGCTCAGGTCGCCCGCCAGGCGCCGGTGCTGATCCGGGTGCAGCAGCAGCTGCCGGGTCCCGCCGGACAGCGTGTGGCGCGTGGTCTCGTCGCCGCCGATCAACAGCAGCAGCACCTCGGTGACGATCTGGTGGTCCTCGAGCCGTGAGCCCTCGACCTCCGCGTGCACCAGGACACTGACCAGGTCGTCGGTCGGCTCGGACTTGCGGGCCTCGATCATGCCCATCATGTACTGGCTGTAGGCCGCGAAAGCGTCCATGGTGACCTGGAAATCGGACTCCGCCGCGGTGCTGCTCAAGAAGCTGACCAGGTCGTCGGACCACTTGAGGAACATCTTGCGCTCCTCGGGACGCACGCCGAGCATGTCGCCGATCACGGCCATCGGCAGGGGCGCGGCAAGGTCCCAGACGAAGTCGCATTCGCCGCGTTCGCACACCGAGTCGATCAGCGTGTCACACAGCGAAACGATCTTGGCTTCAAGGTCTTTCACGCGCTTGCGGGTGAAGCCGGAGTTGACGAGCTTGCGGCGCAGCAGATGTTGCGGATCGTCCATCTCGATCATCATCTCGACGCCGTCTTGGTCGGGGCGGATGCCGCCGGCGTTGGAGAACAGCTCGGGGTTGCGTTCGGCCTCGATCACGGCCTGATAGGTCGACGCGGCGGCCAATCCCTTGCGGTCCCGGAAGACCGGCTCGTGCTCGCGCATCCATCGGTAGACGGACCGCGAATCGCCCGCGTAGAAGGCACCGTCGGTCAGATCCACATCGGGTCTGGTCATCGTCATGAGATCTCCTGGGCATCACCGAAGGTCATTTGGACGTTCTGAGCGGAACTGGACACCAAAGCGCGTTTTGGAAGGCCTAGCGACGCAAGTTCTTTGGCATACGGGTGATCACCCAGCCGGATCCGCACGCCGCCGAACCGGGTGTGCACACCATCCAGCGTGTGTTCGAAGGCGGTCTCGCGGGTGACGCCGTCGCGGTGTGAGTAACTGGTCTGCGCCTGCTGGCGGGGGGTCAGCCGGAACGGCAGGCCGGGGCGAAAATCCATGCCGATCACCGGCTGGCCGTCGATGCTGAGGTCGAAACCGAACCGGCGCCCCTCCCGAACGGTGAAGTTGCCCATCACCTTGGGGTAACCCCAGATCTTGGTGCCCGCCTCCAAGGTGAACGCCTGGTCGACGGGCAGGTGATGGATGAAGGCGCCGGCCGACTGCAGCGCTCGTAGCCCGCTGGCCTTCGAGCCGGGCGGGTTGACCATGACGCTGGTGCCGAACTCGTGATACTGGCCCAGGTCGCCGTCGAGGTAATGCATCAGCATCAGGACCACGATCGCGCGACCGGGCAGGTAGCGGCAGACCTGCAGGCCGCTGTAGTCGATCATCTGCTGCGCGGCGTCGGCGTCGACGGAGAACATCGCCATGTGCTGATTTGCCTGGCGGATCCGCACCGGCATGGTCAGTACCGTGCCCGCGATGGTGTGCTGCGAGGCTGTCATCGGGCCACACTAGAACGCGTTCTAATCCCCTGGCAAGGATCGGCTAGATCAGCGTGGCGAGCTCCCTGATCTGCGCCTCATTGCGTCCGTTGACCACCATCATGGTGACGCCGGCGGCTTCCCAGACCTTGACCTGCTCACGGACGTAGTTGATATCACCGACGATCGCGGCGTCGTCGATCACCTCGTCGGGGATGATCTCGGCGGCCTTGTCCTTCTGGTTGCTGCGGAACAGCTTGGTGACCTCGTCGACCACCTCGGCGTAGCCCATCCGCCGGTAGACGTCGGCGTGGAAGTTGGTGTCCTCGGCGCCCATCCCACCCATGTAGAGCGCGATGTAGGGCTTCATGGCCGCGAACGCCGCGGGGCGGTCGTCGGTGATGACGATGTTGGCGGTCGCGCAGATCTCGAAGTCGTCGCGGCTGCGGCGCGCCCCGGGCCGCGCGAACCCTTCGTCGAGCCATTCGTTGTAGGTGTCCGCCATCCGCGGCGTGTAGAAGATCGGCAGCCAGCCGTCGCAGATCTCGGCGGCCAGGGCCACGTTCTTCGGCCCCTCGGCGCCCAGCATGATCGGGATGTCGGGGCGCAGCGGGTGGGTGATGGGCTTGAGGGGCTTGCCCAGCCCGGTCGTCTGCTCGCCGGTCAGCGGCAACGGGTAGTGGGGGCCGTCGCTGGTGACCGGCTTCTCGCGGGCCCACACCTGCCTCATGATGTCGACGTATTCACGGGTACGGGCCAGCGGCTTGGGGAACGGCCGGCCGTACCAGCCCTCGACCACCTGCGGGCCCGAGACGCCGAGGCCGATGATGTGCCGGCCCCCGGACAGATGGTCGAGCGTCAGCGCGGCCATCGCGGTCGCCGTCGGGGTCCGCGCGGACAGCTGAATCACCGAGGTGCCCAGTCGCAGCCGGTGTGTCGACGAGCCCAGCCACGCCAGCGGCGTGTAGGCATCCGATCCCCACGCTTCGGCCGTGAAGACGGCGTCGAATCCGGTTTCCTCGGCGGCGGCGACGAGCTCCGCGTGGTTCTCCGGCGGCTGAGCGCCCCAATACCCGAGCTGCAATCCCAGCTTCATAGTCACTGAACCCTTCCGAGGACCCGATGTTGAAACAGTTCTTAGAACCTGTTCTACTCGATGGCGTGACAGCCAGTTCTAGCAGCCCGACCTTGACGGATCCCACTGAGCCACCGCTCTCCGCGCCGCTGACGTTGTCTTTCGACTACACCCGTTCGGTCGGCCCCACGTTGAGCAAGTTCTTCACCGCACTGCGTGAGCGCCACGTCCTGGGAGTGCGCGGATCCGATGGCCGGGTACACGTGCCGCCGGCGGAATACGACCCGGTCACCTACGAGCCGCTGGGCGAGATGGTGCCGGTGTCCAGCGTCGGCACCGTCGTTTCCTGGACGTGGCAACCGGATCCGGTGGAGGGTCAGCCCCTGGACCGTCCGTTCGCCTGGGCGCTGATCAAGCTCGACGGCGCGGACACCCCGCTGATGCACGCCGTGGACGCCGGCAGCCCAGGAGCCATCACGACGGGCTCCCGGGTCCATGTGCACTGGGCCGACGAGCCGGTGGGCGCCATCACCGACATCGCGTACTTCGAGCTCGGTGAGGAAGCCGAGCCGGTGTCCGAACTGCCCGCGGGCGAACAAGATCCGGTGACCATGATCGTCACGCCGATCTCGCTGACGATTCAGCACACCGCCTCCCACGAGGAAAGCGCCTACCTGCGGGCCATCGCGCAGGGCAAGCTGCTGGGCGCGCGTACCGGCGAGAAGGGCAAGGTGTATTTCCCGCCGCACGGCGCGGACCCGGCCACCGGCCAACCCACCACGGAATTCGTGGAGCTGCCCGACAAGGGCACCGTCACGACGTTCGCGATCATCAACATCCCGTTCCAGGGTCAGCGCATCAAACCGCCCTACGTGGCGGCCTACGTGCTGCTCGACGGTGCCGACATTCCCTTCCTGCATCTGGTCGCCGACATCGACGCGCACGAGGTGCGGATGGGTATGCGCGTCGAGGCGGTGTGGAAACCCCGCGAAGAGTGGGGCTTTGGCATCGACAACATCGAGTACTTCCGGCCGACAGGGGAACCCGACGCCGACTACGACACCTACAAGCACCACCTGTAAAGGGCACACCTACCACATGAGCGCTCGCAACGTTGCGGTCGTCGGCTTCGCCCACGCCCCACACGTACGCCGCACAGACGGCACCACCAACGGCGTCGAGATGTTGATGCCGTGCTTCGCCCAGCTCTACGAGGACCTGGGTATCACGAAGGCCGACATCGGCTTCTGGTGCTCGGGATCCTCCGATTACCTTGCCGGGCGGGCATTCTCGTTCATCTCGGCGATCGACTCGATCGGCGCAGTGCCGCCGATCAACGAATCGCACGTCGAGATGGACGCGGCGTGGGCCCTCTACGAGGCCTACATCAAGATCCTGACCGGCGAGGTCGACACCGCGCTGGTGTACGGGTTCGGCAAGTCCTCGGCCGGAATTCTGCGCCAGATCCTGTCCCGGCAGACCGATCCCTATACCGTCGCGCCGCTGTGGCCGGACTCGATCTCGATGGCCGGGCTGCAGGCCCGCATGGGGCTCGACAACGGCAAGTGGACCGAAGAGCAGATGGCGCGCGTCGCGTTCGACTCCTTCGCCAACGCGCGCCGGGTCGACAAGGTGGAGGGGTCGATCAGCGTGGCCGAGCTGCTCGAGCGGCCGTTCTTCGCCGAGCCGCTGCGGCGCCACGACATCGCGCCCATCACCGACGGCGCCGCCGCGATCGTGCTCGCGGCCGACGATCGGGCGCGCGAGTTGCGCGAGAACCCCGCCTGGATAACGGGAATCGAGCACCGCATCGAAACCCCGGCCCTCGGCGCGCGCGACCTCACCGAGTCCCCGTCGACCAAGGCCGCGGCCCAGGCGGCCACGGGCGGCCGAACCGACAACCTGGACGTCGCGGAGATCTGCGCGCCGTTCACCCACCAGCACCTGATCCTCGAGCAAGCCATCCGGATACCGGGGCCGACCAAGGTCAACCCGTCCGGTGGAGCGCTGGCCGCCAACCCCATGTTCGTCGCCGGCCTCGAGCGTATCGGCTTTGCCGCCCAACACATCTGGAACGGATCGGCCAAGCGGGTGCTCGCGCACGCCACCAGCGGGCCCGCGTTGCAACAGAACCTGGTCGCGGTCATGGAAGGAAAGAACTGATGGCCGGAGCGGGAGCATACCTGGCCGCGGTACTGGGTACCGGGCAGACCAAGTACGTGGCCAAGCGCAAGGACGTTTCGATGAACGGCATGGTGCGCGAGGCGATCGACCGCGCGCTGGAAGATTCGGGTTCGACGTTCGACGACATCGACGCCGTCGTCGTCGGCAAGGCGCCCGACTTCTTCGAGGGCGTGATGATGCCCGAGCTGTTCATGGCCGACGCCGTCGGCGCCACCGGCAAGCCGCTGATCCGGGTGCACACCGCGGGTTCGGTCGGCGGTTCCACCGCGGTGGTGGCCGCCAGTCTGGTGCAGTCCGGCAAGTACCACCGCGTGCTGGCCATGGCCTGGGAGAAGCAGTCGGAATCAAATGCCATGTGGGCGTTGTCGATTCCGGTCCCCTTCATCAAGCCCGTCGGCGCAGGCGCGGGCGGTTATTTCGCCCCGCACGTGCGGTCCTACATCCGCCGTTCCGGCGCACCGTTGAACATCGGCGCGATTGTTGCCGTCAAGGACCGGCTGAACGGGGCCCGCAATCCGCTGGCGCACCTGCATCAGCCCGACATCACCGTCGAGAAGGTGATGGAGTCGCCGATGTTGTGGGACCCGATCCGCTACGACGAGACCTGCCCGTCCTCGGACGGTGCCGCCGCGGTGGTGATCGGCAACGAGGAGGCCGCCGAAGCCCGTCTGGCCCAAGGACAGCCGGTCGCGTGGATCCACGCGACCGCGCTGCGCACCGAGCCGCTGCAATTCTCGGGACGCGACCAGGTCAGCCCCCAGGCCGGGCGGGACGCCGCCGCGGCGCTGTGGAAGGCGGCGGGCATCACGAGCCCGATCGACGAGATCGACGCCGCGGAAATTTACGTGCCCTTCTCGTGGTTCGAGCCGATGTGGTTGGAAAACCTCGGCTTTGCGCCCGAGGGTGAGGGCTGGAAGCTCACCGAAGCCGGCGAGACGGCGATCGGGGGGCGGCTACCGGTCAACCCCTCTGGCGGCGTGCTGTCGTCGAACCCGATCGGCGCGTCCGGCCTGATTCGGTTCGCCGAGGCGGCGATTCAGGTGATGGGCAAGGGCGGGGATCACCAAGTCCCCAACGCGCGTAAGGCGTTGGGGCACGCCTACGGCGGTGGCTCGCAGTACTACTCCATGTGGGTGGTCGGCGCGGACAAACCCACGCCCGAAAAAGTCGGCTCGTGACCGAGAACCCCGCGCACGAGGCGGGCCGCCGCTCGCGCGAGGCGGTCATCGCCAGGGACAAAGAGGCGTGGCTGGCGGTGTTCGCCGACGACGCGATCGTCGAGGATCCGATCGGGCCGTCGGCCTTCGACCCGGAAGGCAAAGGACACCGGGGCCGCGACGCGATCTCGGCCTTCTGGGACAAAGCGATCGCGCCCACCACCAAGATCGAGTTCGTCTTCCGCGACACCTACCAATGCGGCAACGAGGAAGCCAACGTCGGCCACATCCTGATCACCCATGGCGACTATCAGGTGACCGCGGAGGGCGTCTTCACGTACAAGGCGAACGACGAGGGCCAGATGACCGCCCTGCGCGCCTACTGGGAGATGGACCGCGCGGCCGCGTCGGCCCGGAAGGTCTAGAGCGGCTCGAGCCCGGCCCGGTGCCGCTGAGCCAGTTCGCGGTAGGCCTGCGGATTCGCCTTGACCCACATCTCCGCGCCCGTTCCGGCGACGGGTCCTTTGATCTGCGCCGGTGCGCCCACCGCCAGCATGCCGGCCGGGATCTGGGTGCCGGCCGTCACCAGCGAATGGGCCGCGATGAGGCTGCGCGCGCCGATGACCGCGCCGTCGAGGACGGTGGCGTGGTTGGCGATCAGGGCCTCCGAACCGACGTGCACCCCGTGGATGCAGCACATGTGGGCCACCGTGGCGCCGGGCCCGATGTCGACCGGGATGCCGGGCGGCGCGTGCAGCACCGACCCGTCCTGCACGTTCGCGCCCTCGCGCACCACGATGGGCCCGTAGTCGCCGCGCAGCACGGTGTTGAACCACACCGATGCACCGGCCTCGACGACGACGTCGCCGATCAGGGTGGCGGTGGGCGCCACGAAAGCGGTGGGATCGACCCGCGGCGCCCGGCCCTCGAAAGCAAACAGCGGCATCGTCTAGATATACCCCGAGCGGGCATTCGCCGCGCATATGCCGTGGCCAGACTCGCCGTCGTTGCGCGCCGCCACCGCAAAACTGTAACGTGTTCTAGTTAGAGGGCCAGCGAGTTGGAGGTGACAGGTGACTACCGACGCCAAGGCGGTCGGCGTCCGGGAGATCGATCCCGGTGCTCTGCCGACAAGGTACGCCCGGGGCTGGCATTGCCTGGGCGTCGCGAAGGACTTCCAGGACGGCAAGCCGCACTCGATCGAGGCGTTCGGCACCAAGCTGGTGGTGTTCGCCGACTCACACGGGGACCTGAAGGTGCTGGACGGCTACTGCCGGCACATGGGTGGCGACCTCTCTGAGGGCACCATCAAGGGCGACGAGGTGGCGTGCCCGTTCCACGACTGGCGCTGGGGCGGTGACGGCCGCTGCAAGCTGGTGCCATACGCCAAGCGCACACCCAAGACGGCGCGCACCCGCTCGTGGACGACCGACGTGCGCGGCGGCCTGTTGTTCGTCTGGCACGACCACGAACAGAATCCGCCGGACCCCGCGGTCCGGATCCCCGACATCCCGGAAGCCGCCAGCGACGAGTGGACGGAATGGCGGTGGAACCGCATCCTCATCGAGGGCTCGAACTGCCGCGACATCATCGACAACGTCACCGACATGGCGCACTTCTTCTACATCCATTTCGGGTTGCCGACGTACTTCAAGAACGTCTTCGAGGGTCACATCGCGTCGCAATACCTGCACAACGTGGGCCGTCCGGACGTCAATGACCTGGGTACCTCCTACGGTGAGGCGCACCTCGACTCGGAGGCGTCGTACTTCGGGCCATCGTTCATGATCAACTGGCTGCACAACAGCTACGGCGGCTACAAGGCGGAGTCGATCCTGATCAACTGCCACTACCCGGTGACCCAGAACTCGTTCGTGTTGCAGTGGGGCGTCATCGTCGAAAAGCCCAAGGGCATGGACGAAGCGATGACCGAGAAGCTGTCGCGGGTATTCACCGAAGGCGTCAGCAAGGGCTTCCTGCAGGACGTCGAGATCTGGAAGCACAAGACCCGCATCGACAACCCCCTGCTGGTCGAGGAAGACGGCGCCGTCTACCAGCTGCGCCGCTGGTATCAGCAGTTCTACGTCGACGTGGCCGACATCCAGCCGGAAATGGTGGAGCGCTTCGAGATCGAGGTGGACACCACGCGCGCCAACGAATACTGGAACGCCGAGGTCGAAGAAAACCTCAAGGCGGCCAACGACGAAGTGCCCGTGGAGCAACACTGATTCCATGACCCAGGATCAACCGGCGGTCCCCGACGTCGACCGGCTAGCCCGGTCGATGCTGATGCTGCACGGTGACCATCACGACCACGAGGACGCGCCGGCCCGCAACGGCGGCTCCGGATCCTGGTCGAAGTCAAGGGATTTCGCCAACGATCCGCAGCGTGCCGCCGCCGTCGCCGAAGCCAGCCGCGCCGACCGGGAGCGCTACCTTCGCTCGGGCCTGCTGCCGGTGGATTGCCGGTTCTGCCACGTCACGGTCACCGTCCGGAAACTGGGCCCGGGCCACACCGCCGTGCAATGGAACACCGAGGCCTGGCAGCGGTGCGCCCACTTCACCGAGGTGCGCAACTCCGGTGGCGACACCGCGCGCACCCGTTCCTGCCCGAAGTTGAGCGACAGCATCGAGCATGCGGTCGCGGAGGGTTACCTGGGCGAGCCCGAGGATCCGGTCGACGACTGAATCACTGCCCTTGGGGCAGTTTGGTTATCGCTTCGAACGCCTCTAGGAATACCGCGGCGATGTCGCCCTCGCGGGCGCTGGCCATCGGCTTCTTCTGCAGGAGGACACGCTGCACGCCGATGCCCAATAGCAGGGCGGTGACCATGTCCGCTCGAATCCTGGGCCGGTCCGCCGTTATCCGCTTCGCCAGGTTGCGGGTGAGGCCCGCATCGAGCTGCTCGTTGAGCCGCGCCACGACCGAAGGGTCGCCGCTGGACCGCAGCAGGGCGAACAACGGGGCGTCGACATCGCGGCGCGCGCCCAGCACCCGGGCGATCAATCGCTCCGCCAGCACATCGTCCGCGGCGCCGAGAAGTTCCTCCACATTCTCCGAAACCTCCGTTGCTTCCGCGAAGAGCTTTTCCTTCGACCCGAAATAGCGGCGGACCAAAGTGACATCCACACCGGCTTTCGACGCCACCTCGCGCAGGCCAATGGCGTTGTAGCCCCGCGCAAGGAAGAGCTCGCGGGCGGATTCCAGCAGGCGGATTCTGGTGGCACCGGCGTCGCGGCGCCGTGGTGGCACGTCGTCCATCTGTCCTCCTTTGTCTACAACCGTAGACATATCCGCCCCGGCGGCGCTACGCTGAGGGCATATGTCTACGACTGTGGACATATGCCGGTGAGTTGAGGGAGGTTCTCATGGCCGGGGTGATGCTTGTCAAACAGCGGGTCGCCAGTGTCGATCAATGGAACGACGTGTTTCGCGAACCCCGACTCGATGCAACCCGGCGCCGGCATGGGCTGGTCGTGACCGGTACCTACATCGACGGCGACGACCCCACCACCGTCATCGTCGTCATGAAGATGGAAAACATCGATGCGGCAAGGCGATTCGCGGCCTCGTCCGAGCTTGCCAGGGCGCGCGAGCACGCGGGCGCGATCGGTCCACCAGACGGCGTTTGGCTGGGGGCCCGGCCGGTCGACGACTGATTCACAGCCCGGCGAAGCGCTCCTTGACGGTTTCGACGGTCAGCCCGTAATCCGCCAGCGAGTAACGATGTTTCGGCGCCCGCTCGCCGGACTGGCTGTCGGCGTGCGTCTTCTCCATCGCCGCCCTCGCCTCGTCGGTCAGCGTCATCCCGAACTGCCGATAGATGTCGGCCACCGTGCCGATCGGGTCGGCGATCAGTTCCTTGTAGTCGACGTCGTAGAACTGGGCCGGTGAATACTTGGCGCGGGCGGTGTTGAAGCGCTCCAACCCCCGCGACCAGGTATCCATTGCGTCGGCGCCGATCTGGGCCCCGTCAAACTTCGTCGACCATCCCTCGGCGGTGTGCTGAGCCAGCGAGCACATGGAGGCCATGATCGTCTCGACCGGCCGATGGGTCTGAATCACCAGCGCGTCGGGGTAGGTCGCCATCAAGGCGTCCAGCGCGAACAGGTGGCTGGGATTCTTCAGCACCCAACGCTTTTCGGCGTCATTGAGCCCGATCAGCTGGAGGTTCTTGCGGTGCCGCCGGTAAGACGGCGTCCAATCCTGCTCCGACAGCCACTGCGCGTAACTGGGCAGGTGCGCCAAGGTCTCGTAGGACACCGAATGCAGCGACTGCCGAAGCAGCTGCCAGCATTCCTCGAGCTCGTATGCGGCCATGAAGTGCAGGCCGGTGTAACCGGGATTCTCTCGGTGGTGCCGGTTGAATTGCTCGTCCAGTTGGCGATAAAGCGGGTGTGATTCCCAGGTTTCACGCGGCGGCCGCGGTTGCGGGAATTCGGCCAGCCACATGTGCAGGCCCTGATGCGCGGGGTCGGCGCCCAGCAGCCGGTGCAGCGCCGTGGTGCCGGTGCGCACCAGGCCGGTGACGAAGATCGGGCGTTCGATCACGACGTCGGCGTGCTGCGGGTACTGCTTCCACGACGCCTCGGACAGCAGCCGGGCCACCAGGGCTCCGCGCAGGAAAAATCGATTCATCTTGCTGCCCAACACCGTAAGGCCGGCTTCTCGCCGGTAGGAGTCCAGCAGCACCTCGAGCGCCTCGAGGTAGTTGTCGTCGTTGGCGCCGAAGTCGTCCAGTCCGGTCAGCTTGCTCGCGGATGCGTGCAGTTCGTCGACGGTGCCGATGTCGGTGCGATCAGCTCCCATGTCGCCATCTCCTCATCGCTTCGTCCCCCGCAAGCGGGTGGTGCCCCCACTGCATCGTCGATGGCGGCATCACGTGTGGTACTCCCCGCAGTTGACGTCCAGGGTCTGCCCGGTGATGCCGCTGGACAGGTCGCTGGCCAAGAACAGGATGGCCGAGGCCACCTCGTCTTCGGTCGGCAGGCGCTTCAGGTCGGAGTTCGCCGCGGTGGCCGCGTAGATCTGGTCCACCGTGGTGCCGTATTTGCCCGCCTGATGTTCGAAGTAGGCCTGCAGGGTGTCACCCCAGATATAGCCGGGGGCAACGGAATTGACGCGGATCCCCTTCTCGCCGAGCTCGGTGGCCAGGGACTGTGACATCGACAGCAGCGCCGACTTGGCCATCTTGTAGGCGCCGTACTTGGCCTGGGAGTGCCGCAGCACCATGGAGTTGACGTTGACGATCGACCCGTGCGACTTCTCCAACGCGGGCGTGAAGGCCTGGATGAGCCGCAACGCGCCCAGGGCGCTGAGCTCGATCGCATCACGGATGTGCTGAAAACTGGTGCCGGCCAACGGCTTCATCGATGGCACGCGGAACGCGTTGTTGATCAACACGTCGACCTTGCCGTAGGTGGCCATGGTCGTCTCGACGAGGTAGTTGACCTCGTCGTCGTCGGTGATGTCGCAGCGCACGGCCAGCGCCTTGTGCCCGGCGTCGTTGACCTCCTTGGCGACGCTTTCCAGCCGTTCCACCGTCCGCGCCGCGAGGACCAGATCGGCACCGTCCTGGGAGAACCGGTGCGCCAGGGTGGTGCCGAGTCCGGGCCCGACGCCGCTTATGACGACGACCTTCTCGTTGAACAATCCTGACATCGTCACCCCAGCATCCTGGCCGCAATTTGTTGTTGGCGCAGCGCTATTCGCGCACGCCATTCATCGTCGGAGATCTTATTGTGCTCGAAGTACGGCAGCGTGGCGGGTACGGCGTCGAAGTCGACCACCTCGACGGTGGGCCCGTCCGCCTCGGTGAGCTGACGCGACACCCGCTGCCAACGGAACTGCAGGAAGCCCCGCCGATGCGCCAGCGTCTCGACCCAGTTGGCCACTCCCGGATTCTGGTCGGCGACCACGATGCGCACCTTGCCGTCCGGATCCGCTTGCGCCTGAGTGTTGTTCAGCGACGTCTGGTGGTTGATGTAGTCGAGGGAGATGTACCACAGGCTGCCCAGCTGGAAGCCGAGGTAGGGCGCGTCGGAAACCGGGATGGTGATCACCAGCGCCTGATCGGGCCGCAGGTCGTAGTGGCCGACCGACGAATACTGGGTCGCGAGTCCGCCCGGCGTGAGCCGGGGCGCGACCATGGTGTTCACCGGAAGGTCGAGATAAAACCACTGCGGGAATTGCAGCCACGTCTTCACCCGATTGACGAGCTGCTTTCCCGCTGTGACATAACGCTTTTCGATGGTCTCGCGGGTCAGCGGCGGGGGTGCGGTGCCCGCGGTGTCCAGTCGGGAAATCGCCAGCGTGCCGCGCTGCGCCGACCAGTCCCCATAGACCTCGCGGATGACCAACTGGCCGTTGCTGGTGGGCCGAACCCGCCACTCGAAACTGCCGTCGGCCGCGATCTCGAGTTCGCGGTCGTCGAACGCCGCCTGGCTGGCCGGCACGTTGTCGTCGGTGTATTCACCGCCGAGCAGCTGGAAGCTCAGGTCGGTGGTGGTGCCGCGCCGGCCGGTGACGACGTAGTCGTGATTGGCGTGCACCCGCGTGCCGAAGTAGAGGGTGTCGGGGTTGTCGAGGCCCATCTTGGTGAACGGCCCGGTTCCGGACTGCAGGATCGGGTGGTCCCGCTCGTAGTCGAAGGCGAGGTGGATACAGGCCGAAACGCAGCCCGCCAGATACTGCAGCCCTTCGAGCAGGTCTGCCTCGGTCTCGATGAAGGGCGCGTCGGCGACCAGTTTCTCGGCTTCGGCGATCGCGGCGGTGAGAGGATCAGAGAACACGCATAGACGCTAGAACGTGTTCTACTTTTTCGTCAATGGCGAACGTTCCCGCGCGTCCGCCGCGGCGTTCACCGACGAGGCCGACTCACTACGGTGCGCACTGCTGCGACAGGTCGATCAGATGCTGCCGCACGTCCGGATGCCGATTGAGGTAGTCGATGACGTTGGGGCCGCCGCC
>NZ_LZJB01000415.1:0-861 GCF_001666895.1 Mycobacterium sp. E3298 | reverse complement strand
CCGACACCATCAACGAACAGCTGCAGACCACGTTCGCGGCCATGACCGTCGTCGGGCCCGACGGCAATGTGTGGTCCGCCGGCGACCCGACGGTCCACGGCGCGGTCGTCGGCATCGGCTTGCGGCCGCTGGGCCCGGCCGGCACGTACACGGTGAACTATCGGGTCACGTCCGCGGACGGCCACGTGGTCTCCGGATCCTGGTCGTTTCGGTTGACGGTCTCCGGCACGGGCACGCCGGGACCACCGGCCGCAGGTGGCACGGCCGGGGGCCGGGACTCGGGGGTTCCGGTCTGGCCGTTCATCGTGGTGGCGGTGGCGCTCATCGCCGGAGGCGCCGTGTGGGCGGCGCGGCGTCGAGCGTGACCGGCGGCAAAAGCGCCCGCGTGCGTGCTGGCATGATGGGTTCGAAGAACCCGCGTGGGCTAGAGAACTACTGAAGATTGCTCGAGGAGCGGCCGCATGGCAGACCCGCAGGATCAACCCAATAGCGAGCCCGACGGCGATTCCACCCCGCCGCCGGAAAAGACGCCCCCGGCCAAGGCGGCCAAGAAAGCCCCGGCCAAGAAAGCCCCCGCGAAGAAAGCTCCCGCGAAAAAGGCGCCGGCCAAGAAAGCCCCGGCCAAGAAAGCCCCGGCCAAGAAGGCGCCCGCCAAGAGCGCCGAGCCTCCGGCAAAGGCCCCGGCACCGCCACTCGAGGTGCAGCAGCGAATCGAAAGCAACGGCGACCTCACGGCCGCCGCCAAAGACGCGGCCGCACAAGCGAAATCCACGGTGGACACCGCCAACAACCCGGTATCGCCAGACGCTCCGATGGAGGTCCTGACCCAGTCCCGGCTGCCGTTGATCGTCGCCCTGGCGG
>NZ_LZJB01000414.1:0-15306 GCF_001666895.1 Mycobacterium sp. E3298 | reverse complement strand
CACTCGGATGACCCCCGCGATGTTACGGTGGTCTTCGGGTTATGCACTCTCGCTTCTACTTTGAGGTAGCGATCGTGGCGAATTCTGTTATGGGCGACTTGGTCAGCCAACTGCGCGTCGCCCTTCACCGGTTGCAGGACTGGGCCTACCCGGACGAGATAACTCACGATCGCTTCCGCGCCTTCATGAAGACGCCCCACGACGTCGGCGGCGAGCCGGACGCTCCGGCGGTCTTCGAGGAGAAGGAGGAAGAGCAGTGGGAGCTCAACACGTTTGTCACGTGTGAGGTGCTCGGCTGGCGGGGCATCTGGACATCGGAGGAGCGCAGACGGCTCGGCAACGTCGATGTCGGGAGGATGCTTTATCAGGGTTTCCCCTACTACGGCCGTTGGGTTTTGGCGATTGCCCGGTGCCTCATCGACAAACGCCACATCACCCTCGGTGAGTTGATCGAACGAGCGGCCGAAGTACGTGGGCGCGCGGCGGCCGGTGCGACGCCGCTGGAGCCGGCGCCTCACACTGTCGGCGACGCGGCCGCGGTGCCCAGGAACCGCCATCACGTCGAGGCCGTCGGCAAGGGCGATCCGCAGTGCTTCGACGGCCTCGCCGGTGACGCACGGTTCGCGGTCGGCGACCCGGTGGTGGTGCGGGATCTGCCCACCATCTTCTACACCCGCACCCAGGAATACCTGCGGGGCAAGCCGGGCACGGTCGTCCGGGTGTCGTACGAGAGCCCGGCCCCCGAGGACGAGGCGTTCGACCGCGAAGATCAGCGGCCGGAGTGGTTCTACATCGTTCGCTTCAAGATGGCCGACCTCTGGGACCCCTATGCGGGCCCGCCGAACGACACGCTGCAAGCGGAGATATCCGAGCGGTGGCTGCAGCCGGCTTCTTAGCCGATTCACCAACCAGGATGGCGAGATGACAGAGCACACCGACGCGGCCCACGAACCCGAGCGCCACGCGGCACCGATGGTCGAAGAGGTCACCGACTTCGAAGTGCTGGAAATCGCCCTGCGCGAGCTGGCAATCGAGAAGGGCTTGTTCACCGCCGAGGATCATCGGCGCTACACCGAGTTCGTCGAGCAGATGGGCCCTGCGCCGGGCGCCCGGCTCGTCGCGAAGGCGTGGGTGGACCCCGACTTCAAACGGCTGGCCCTGCAAGACGGCGTCGCCGCCAGCCGCGAGGTCGGCATCGACTGGCTCCATCCGACCGGCTTCGGCACACCCAGCGACTTCACCGCACTGCACATACTCGAGGACACCGAGACGCTGCACCACGTGATCGTGTGCACGCTGTGCTCCTGCTACCCACGCCCGCTGCTGGGGAACTCACCCGAGTGGTACCGGACGCCTAACTACCGGCGCCGCATCGTGCGATGGCCCCGCCAAGTCCTGGCCGAGTTCGGCCTGTACCTGCCGGAGGACGTCGAGATCCGGGTCGAAGACTCGAACTCCAAACACCGGTTCCTCGTCCTGCCGCTCCGGCCGGCAGGCACCGATGGGTGGAGCGAGGAGCAACTCGCCGAAATCGTGACGCGCGACTGCATGATCGGCGTCGCCCTGCCCAGGCCCGGCGTGACCTCGAATATCGACCGCCCCGTGCATCCGGCCGTCCGCCCCGCCGAGAACTACTGAGGGCCCGCCGATGTCTGCGGAGATCGACGTCACCGCCGTCCGGGTGCCGACGCTGGAGCAGGTCGCCGAACGCGATCAGGTGTGGGCACGGATGGCGGAGAAATATGGCGTGAGCAACCCGGTGCCGCCCTGGAAGTCCAGCCTCGACGGGATGTGCGAGGCGCTCGACCGGCAGGGCACGGCGCTGGAGCTCTTGATGCGCCGGACCGACGAGGATCGCCTCGGCGAGGAGGTGTACGTGGCCCTGCCGTATCCGGAGAGCCAGCTGGTCGCGCTGGCGCACTCCCTGGTTGCCCGCAATGTCATCGACGAGGCGGCGCTGGCTCAACGCATGGAAGCGGTCCGTGCGCGGCTGCAGGCCGGCGACGCCTGACGAAAGGGACGGCGAGCCCGCGAGTGTGCGGTTACTTTCACGTTCGGCCGCGAGTGTGAAACCACATTCGCACTCGGCGGCGCCAGGCTAGCCGCCCAGGCATCCCGGGCCGAGCAGTTCCTTGAGGTCTCCCATCAGCGCCGGCGAGGGCGTCACCCGCAGCGACGGGTCCAGCTCCAGGGTGGTGATCCGGTCCCCGCTGATGAGCCGCAGGTGCACCTGGGCGGTCCCGGGGTGGCGCGCCAGCACCTGCTTGAGGGCGCTGACCTTGTCGATGGTGCACTGCCGGGTCGGCAGGCTGACCGCGATCGGCCGGTTCGGCTGGGCATTGGAGAAGTCCGGCACCACAAGCTCGTTGGCGATCAGGCTGATGCGGTCGTCGCGGATGGCCACCTTGGCGTTGATCAGCACCACCGCGTCGTCGGCGATGTCGGCGCCATAGGCGGAATACGCGTGCGGGAAGAACATCACCTCGATGCCACCGGTGAGGTCTTCCAATTGCGCCGACGCCCAGGGCATTCCGTTCTTGTTGACCCGCCGGTTGACCGACGCCAGGATGCCGCCCACCCGCACCTGCGTCTCGTTGGGGACGTCGCCGTCCAGGATGGCCGGGATCTGGGTGTCCACCTGGGCGGCCAGCAGGTGCGCCACGCCATTGAGGGGATGACCCGACACGTACAGGCCCAGCATCTCGCGCTCCAGCGCCAGCTTGTGTTTGTCTTCCCATTCGTCCTCGGGCACCTTGATGGTGAACACCGACTCGGTGCACCCGTCATCGCCGCCGAACAGGTCGAATTGTCCCATCGCCTCGGCCTTTTTGGTGCCTAGCACCGAATCGACGGCATCGGTGTGCACCAGGAAGAGGCCCTTGCGGGCATGGCTCAGCGAGTCGAACGCGCCGGCCTTGATCAACGACTCCGTCACCTTCTTGTTGCAGGCCGAGACATCGATCTTGTTCAGGTAGTCCGAGAAGTCGGTGAACTTCCCCTTCTCGTTGCGGGTCTTGATCAGCGAACCGACCACGTTGGCGCCGACGTTGCGCACCGCACCCAGCCCGAACCTGATGTCCTGGCCGACCGACGCGAAGTTCACCAGGGACTCGTTGACGTCCGGCGGCAAGACGGTGATCCCGAGTTTGCGGCAGTCGGCCAGGTACACCGCGGCCTTGTCCTTGTCGTCGCCCACCGAGGTCAACAGCCCGGCCATGTATTCGGCCGGATAGTTGGCCTTCAGGTAGGCCGTCCAGTAGGACACCAGGCCGTAGCCGGCCGCGTGCGACTTGTTGAACGCGTAGCCGGCGAAGGGAAGGATGGTGTCCCACAACGCCTTCACCGCTTTTTCGGAGAACCCGTTGGCGGTCATGCCATCGTAGAAACCCTTGTACTCGGCCTCGAGCACCTCGAGCTTCTTCTTGCCCATTGCTTTGCGCAGCGCGTCGGCCTTGCCCATCGTGTAGGAGGCGACCTTCTGGGCGATGAACATGATCTGCTCTTGGTAGACGATCAGACCGTATGTCTCCGAGAGGATCTCGCGCAGCGGCTCCTCGAGCTCCGGGTGGATCGGTTTGATCGCCTGGCGGTTGTTCTTGCGGTCGGCGTAGTCGTTGTGGGCGTTCATGCCCATCGGGCCCGGGCGGTACAGCGCCAGCACCGCGACGATGTCGTTGAACTCGGTGGGTTGCATGCGCCGCAGCAGGTCGCGCATCGGGCCGCCATCGAGCTGGAACACCCCCAGGGTGTCGCCGCGGCCCAGCAGCTCGTAGGTCGGCTTGTCGTCGAGCGGCACCGATTCCAGGTCGAGGTCGATTCCCCTGTTGGCCTTGATGTTCTCCAGCGCGTCGCCGATGATCGTCAGGTTGCGCAGGCCCAGGAAGTCCATCTTCAGCAGGCCGATGGCCTCGCACGACGGGTAGTCCCAGCCGGTGATGATGGCGCCGTCCTGCGGCCGCTTCCACAACGGAATGGCCTCGGTGAGCGGCTCGCTGCTCATGATCACCGCGCACGCGTGCACGCCGGCGTTGCGGATCAGCCCCTCCAGGCCGCGCGCGGTCTGGTAGATGGTGCGCACGTCGGGATCGGTTTCGATCAGGCCGCGCACCTCGGCGGCCTCCTTGTACCGCTCGTGGTTCGGATCGGTGATGCCCGACAGCGGGATGTCCTTGGCCATGATCGGCGGCGGCAACGCCTTGGTGATCCGGTCGGCGATGGCGAAGCCGGGTTGGCCGTAGTGGATTCGAGCCGAATCCTTCAGCGCCGCTTTGGTCTTGATGGTGCCGAAGGTGATGACCTGGGCCACCCGGTCCTGGCCCCACTTGTCGGCGGCGTAGCGCACCATCTCACCGCGCCGGCGGTCGTCGAAGTCGATGTCGATGTCGGGCGCCGACGGCCGCTCGGGGTTGAGGAACCGCTCGAACAGCAGGCCGTGCGGGATCGGGTCGATGTTGGTGATGCCCAGCGCGTAGGCCACCAGCGAACCGGCCGCCGAACCGCGGCCCGGCCCCACCCGGATGTCGACCGAGCGGGCGTAGTTGATCAGGTCGGCGACGATGAGGAAGTACGACGGAAAGCCCTTGTCGCAGATGACCTTGATCTCGTATTCGGCCCGGTCGATGTAGTCCTGGCCGACACCGGACGGGAAACGCCGCCGCAGCCCGGCCATCACCTCGTGGTGCAGCCAGGACGCCTGGTCGTGTCCCTCGGGCACCGGGAAGATGGGCATCCGGTCGCGCGGCGCCCACACGTCGTCGTAGGGCTGCACGCGCTCGGCGATCAGCAGCGTCGAGTCGCACGCGCCCGGCACCGTCGCGTCCCATATCTGGCGCATCTCGGTGGCCGACTTCAGGTAATAGCCGTCGCCGTCGAACTTGAACCGGTTGGGGTCCGACAGCGTCTTGCCGGTCTGCACGCACAGCAGCGCCTCGTGGTTGTGCGAGTGGTCGCGGGTGACGTAGTGGCAGTCGTTGGTGGCCAACGGCGGGATGCCGAGCTTGCGGCCGATCTCGAGCAGGCCGTCGCGGACCCGCTGCTCGATGGACAGGCCGTGGTCCATCAGCTCGAGGAAATAGTTGTCGGCGCCAAAGATCTCCCGCCACTTGGCGGCCGACTCCAGCGCCTCGCGGTCATGCCCGAGCCGAAGGCGGGTCTGCACCTCGCCCGACGGGCACCCGGTGGTGGCGATGATTCCCTCGGCGTGTTCGGCGATGAGCTCGGCGTCCATCCGCGACCACTTGCCGAGCTGGCCCTCGAAGGAGGCCAGCGAGGACAGCTTGAACAGGTTGCGCAGGCCGGTGGCGTTCTCGGCCACCATCGTCAGGTGCGTGTAGGACCCGCTGCCCGACACGTCGTCGGACTTCTGCCCGGGGTCACCCCACGTGATCCGGCGGGTGTCGAAACGCGAGCCAGGCGCGATGTAGGCCTCGACCCCGATGATCGGCTTGATCCCCGCCTTGGCCGCGGCGTTGTAGAACTCGCTGGCGCCGAACATGTTTCCGTGGTCGGTCATCCCGACCGCGGGCATTCCCAGCCGCTCCACCTCGGCCAGCATCGGCGTGATCTTCGCGGCCCCGTCCAGCATCGAGTACTCGGTGTGGTTATGCAGGTGCACGAACGACGACTCGCGACGAACGCTTGCGTGAGGAGGAATCGAACCTGTCATAGGGACGCCAGTCTATGACTGAGCACCGACGGGTTTCGGGCGTGTCGCGAAGTGTGTCTGCTATTGATTCGCGGCGACCCGCCGCGTGCAGACACCCGGCGCTCTAGCCGTACAGCTCGACGAAGTTCTTCAAAGACTTCTGCACGTCGCCCTTGACCGCCCGCGCGGCCGCCGAACCGACCGGGCCGAACAACGCCCGCCCGCCCAACTCGAGGCGCAGGCCCAGCGTCGATCCCTCGTCGGCGGCCCGCACGGTGAGCGTCACGGCGTACTTGGCGCCACCCTTGCCCGAACCCGAGAGCGCCACCTCATGGGGCGGATCCCACGTCGTCACCGTCCATGTCACCCGGTTGCGGAAACCCTTGGCCCGGGCCACGCCCACCACCTGGACGCCCTCTCCGAGTTCCTCGGGCAGATCACTGCGCCACCCTTCGTGCATCACCAGCCAGTCGCCCAGGTCCGACAGGTCGGAGACGTGATCCCACATTTCCTGCGGGCTCATCGGCATGTCGGCGGTCAGGTCAACGGCGGCCACGCGATTCCTCCTTGCTCCCCGGTGAACGCCACGCTGGCGTGACACTCGGTGCTCAATGCCACGCTGGCGTGTCCTCCGCAAGCGGGAGGTGCCCCCAGCCCGCCAGCACGGGGGTGCCCCAGCTCGGCGAGGCTCAGCGGTTTGGTCCGCCGCGAAAGCGGTTACCGATCCGGATCCCGGGCAGCAGCAGGCTGCGCGGGGCGAACCGGCCGCCGGTGCTGACGACCTTGGGCACGACGCCGGGCACCACGGTGCGCCGGCCGGACAGCATCCCGCCGATCGCCGCCTCGGCGACGTCGCGGGGCGAGACCTGCGCGATGGGGATGCTGAACCGCTCGGCGTTGGCGATCTCCGCCCATTCGGTCGGCACCGGCCCGGGGCACAGGCACGTGACCGACACCCCGGTCCCGTGCAACTCCTCGTGCACCGCCTCGGAGAACGTCTGCACGAACGCCTTGGTCGCCGAATAGACCGCCATGTAGGGCACCGGCTGGAAGCCGGCGATCGACGCGATGTTCATCACCGCCCCGGCCCCGCGCTCGACCATGCCGGGCAGGGCCGCGTGGGTGAGCTCCATCAGCGCCAGCGAGTTGAGGGTGACCTCCTCGCTTTCCCGCTCGAGCGGCAGCTCGTGGAAGACCCCGCTGGTGCCGAACCCGGCGCTGTTGCACAGCCCGGCGATGGGCTCGGCGCGCAGCCGATCGGCCAGCTTGGCGCGGCCCTTGGGATCGCCGAGGTCCAGCGGCAGCACCTCGACCGCCACCGAGTATTCCTGGCCCACCTCGTTGGCGAGTTCGTCGAGACGCTCGCGGCGCCGCGCCACCAGCAGCAGCGGGAAGCCCCGGCGGGCCAGCCCGCGAGCCAGTTCGGCGCCGATGCCGGACGAGGCGCCGGTGATGACGACAGTGGTCTGAATGTCGGGTTTCGGAAGGCTCATGATGTCACCAATGTATCCCGCGAGTCGCCCGCACAAACGTCTCGCTGCGTTTGTCGAATTGCGGTGAGTCGCTTGATGATTCGTCCCCCTTGGCGGCATGGGAGTCGCCGAACATGGCGAACGCGCGGTTGCGCACCCGGTCCATCACCGCCGGGTTCACCGCGTCGGCGACGGCGGCGAATTGACCGAACGGCGAGCTGGCCCGGCGCGGCCGGTGCACAATCGCGTCCGCGATCACCCCGGCCGCCTGATCCGGCGTCAGCGCCGGGAACTTGTCGTACAGGGTGGTCGGGCTGATCATCGGGGTGCGCACCAGGGCCATGTGCACGGTGGTGAACTTCACGCCGTCGTTGACGGTCTCGGCCTGCAGGGAGTCGCACAGGCTGTCCAGCGCGGCCTTGCTGGCGATGTAGGCGCCGAAGCGCGGCGCGCGGGTCTGCACCCCGACCGAGGAGACGTTGATGATGTGCCCGAAGCCGCGCTCCCGCATCCCCGGGATGAACTTGAGGATGAGCTGGACCGCGCCCAGATAGTTCAGCTGCATGGTCCGCTGATAGTCGTGGATCCGGTCGTAGGACAGCTCCAGCGAGCGCCGGATGGACCGCCCCGCGTTGTTGATCAGGATGTCGACGCTGCCCAGGTCGCTGAGCACCTGGTCGGCCATCGCGGCGATCGCGTCCATGTCGGTCAGGTCGCACGGGTAGACGTGGGCGCTGCCGCCGTTACCTTCGATTTCAGCGGCGACCTTCTCCAGGTTCTCCCGGGTGCGCGCGACGAGCACCACCTCACCGCCCGCTTCCGCGATCCGCTTCGCGGCGGCCTCCCCGATGCCCGACGATCCCCCGGTGATCAGGACGGTCTTGCCACTGACCGCCTCGTCGAGCGTGCGTCCCTGCACCGCGTCGAGCAGATTCCTCAGATAGAACGGCCGGTAGCGGCCCGCGGAGTTGGGGGTGTTGACGATGTGGGACACCGCCGCGATCGGCTTCTCCACCAGATTCGCGAGCGGCTTTTCGACCATGTTGGTGATGTCGCCGAGATTCATTGGCTTTCGCTCCTGATGATGTCGGCCCCCCGACCGCAACTGGCCTGCCCGTTGACCACGACCGCCTTGCGGGGCTGTGTGAATGTTGTGACGCGAGTCATAAAGCCAACCTAGGACATCAGCGCCCCCACTCGATGCAGATTTCCGGCATGTAAAGCGCGCCGCACATCTCACGCCGCGGCAGGCGGGGCCGTCATGGGTGAGCAATCCGGTTGTTACGCAAGGACATCCGAGCGTGATTGCGAACTAACTGGTGGGCAACGCCGAAATGTTCCAATCGGACTTATGAAAATTCTGGCACGCTTCCACAAGCCACAGCCGGGCACCATCTACGACCGGATCGGCGGCCACGAGGCGATCGAAGTCGTGGTCGAGGACTTCTACGTTCGTGTGCTCGCCGACGACCAACTCGCGGGCTTTTTCACCGGGACCAACATGAACCGGCTCAAGGGCAAGCAAGTCGAGTTCTTCGCCGCCGCGCTCGGGGGCCCCGAGCCCTATACCGGCGCGCCGATGAAGCAGGTGCACCAGGGGCGCGGGATCACCATGTACCACTTCAACCTGGTGGCCGGGCACCTGTCGGACGCACTGGCCGCGGCCGGGGTGCCGTCCGAAACGGTCACC
Source organism: Mycobacterium sp. E3298 (assembly GCF_001666895.1). Taxonomy (NCBI): domain Bacteria; kingdom Bacillati; phylum Actinomycetota; class Actinomycetes; order Mycobacteriales; family Mycobacteriaceae; genus Mycobacterium; species Mycobacterium sp. E3298. The sequence goes on along the minus strand of NZ_LZJB01000414.1, from coordinate 6,500 downwards.
GCGATCATCGGCGCGATCGCGCCGCTGGCCCCCGAGATCGCGACGGGCGAGGCCAACACGGCCACGGTCTGACCGTCCCCGCCGGGATCGCCGCGGCGGTTGCGGTCGCGCATTTCGGCGTGTCGCGCCGACGGTGCGCCCGGCAGGCGGTAGTCAGCACGTATGCGACTGCTCGCCGTCATCGTTGCGGCCCTGGTGCTGAGCGCCTGCGGCGCGAAGACGACCCCGGCGCCGGCCACCACCACGTCGGCGACCACCACTGCCCCGCCGACCGCGGCGCCGCTCGACTGCGCCACCCCGGCGAACGCGGCCCAGCGGCAGGTGTGCGCCGATCCGCACCTCAGCGATCTCGACCATCGGGTCCAGGCCGCCTACCAGGAGGCGCTCGGCCGGCCCGGCGCGGACCAAGCCGCGCTGGCCAGCGCGCAGAACAACTGGGCGAGCGGGCGGGACGGCTGTGCACAAAACCCCGAGATGCGCACGTGCCTGACCGAGGCGTATCAGACGCGGCTGGTCCAGTTGGCCATCGCCGACCCCGGCACCTTGAGCCCGCCCGTCGTCAGCTACCAGTGCCCCGCGGACACCGGACCGTTGACCGCGCAGTTCTACAACGAGTTCGACCCGCCCGCGGCGGTGCTCGACTGGAAGGGCAACCAGCAGATCCTGTTCCAAGAGCCGTCCGGCAGCGGCGCCAGGTACGGCCGGCAGGGCTCGGAATACTGGGAGCACCAGGGCGAGGTCAAGCTCGACCTCAACGGCACCAAATTCGTCTGCCGCGCGCCGTGATTCGGCGCGCCGCCGGCCAGCGGTCAGTCGAAGACGACCACGGCCCGGCCGACGATGTCGCCCCGGCCCAGGGCTTCCAGGTTGTCGTTGATGTCGTCGAGCTTGACCGGGACCACGTGGTGCTTGATCAGGCCTTGGCTGGCAAGCGCGAGCACCTCCCGAAGGTCGTTGTAATTGCCCCAGAACGAGCCGAAGTACGACTTCTCTCCGCTGACGAACGGAAACAACGGGAGCTCCACCCGCTGGCCCATGAGGCCCACCTGCGATAGCGCACCCTCCGTCTCGAGAATCGCGGCCGCCAATCCCAGGGACTCCGTGGATCCGGCGCAGTCCAGCACCGCGTCGACGGTGCGTCGGCCGGTCAGGTCCTCGAGCTCGTTCTGCACGTCCTCGACGGATTTGTCCCGGACGTTCACGGTGTGATGCGCGCCGTGTTCGGTTGCGACCTTGAGTTTTTCATCGCTCCGGGCGAATCCGAGCACGGTCGCGCCGCCACCGAGTAGCCGGGCGTATTGCACCGCGTAGCTGCCCAGACCGCCGATGCCGTTGATGACGACCGTACGGCCGGCGCCGAGTTTGCCCGCGTCGCGCAACTTCTTCATGCCGCGGTACGGAGTGAGGCCCGCATCGGTCAGCGGGGCCAGGTACCGGGGGTCGGCATCCGGTTGATCGGCGACCGAGATCACGTGGTCGTACGGGGCGACCATGTACTCGGCGAAGCCCCCGTTGGGTCCGAACCCGACGAGTTGCCCGTCGGCGCACAGTTGCTGGTTGCCTTCGTGGCACTGCCGGCACGTGCCGTCCCCCCAGTTCGGGTCCACCACGACAAGGTCTCCCTCGCCGATGCCGGCGGAATCCGGCACGTCGGCGCCCACCTCGGTGATGGTGCCCGCCACTTCGTGCCCCGGGATGAACGGGAAGTCCACCGGGAGACCGTCGCGGAAGTAGCCATCCAACAGCTGATAGTCGCTGCGGCACATGCCCGTCGCGGCGACCTTGATCAGGACCTGGCTTCGCCCGACATCGGGAACCGGCACTTCGTCGATCTCCAGCGGCTGGTTGTATCCGTGCATGCGTGCTGCCCGCATCGCCATGATGTCTCCTCGATATCCGCAAGTAACCGGCGATTGCGCCGGGAATAGGTCCGCCCGAAGGATGATCAATAGCCAACCGGATGGTCGTCGGCCGCGGTACAAGATTCCTGCCCGATGTTTGCCGGTTTCGATCCCGCGCGGTGACACTTACCCAGCGAGGGCCCTCGTATTCGGCTACCTTTTTCTTTGCGGAGCGGTTCCGGCCCCCGCGGTGTGCTGACGCCAAGGGGGGTGTTGACCTGACCGCCGCCGAAAACATCGAACATCACCTCACTTCCGGTGATCTCGTCGCCGAATTGACTGCGCGCGCACCGCATCCCGGCGCGAACGTCGGGCTGTGGCCCGGTCTGACCATCTACCGATTCACCGAGCCCACCGAACCCGAGTGGCAGGAGATCCGGGGACTGTCGATCGGACTCGTCGCGCAGGGCCGCAAGGCCGTCATCGAGATGGGCCGGCGTCACGTCTACGACCAGTTCAGCTACCTGGTGATCAACGGCGATGTGCACTTCCAGAGCGAGGTGCTCGAGGCATCGCCGCGCAAGCCCTGCCTATGCATGGTGCTGGAGGTGGATCCGTCTACCGTTCGCGAGATCACCGAGAAGATGCCGGGCGGGCGGGGCGCCGAGGCGGCGTCGGTACCGGAGCTCACCGAATCGTGCGTCGTCTCCGCACTCGACGACGAAGTCATGAGCTCGGTCCTGCGGTTCGTGCGGTCGCTCTCGACCGAGGTCGACCGGCGAGTGCTGGCGCCCTTGTATCTGCGCGAGTTGGTGTATCGGGTCCTGCAGCGCGAACAGTTTGCGCGGATGCTGCACTTCGCCACCCAGCAAGCGGCCGGTAATCCAATCGGCGCGGCACTGACCTACATCAATGAGCATTGGGCCGAGCCGATCACGGTCGCGACCCTGGCCGCGGAGGTGGGCCTGAGCTCATCCGCATTCACCAGAGCGTTCCGCGAGGTGACGGGATCGTCGCCGTATCAGTACGTCAAAGACGTCCGGCTGAACCGAGCGCGCGAACTGGTTCTGGATCGAAGATGGGCCGTGACCGAGATCGCCCACCGGGTCGGCTACGTCAACGTGTCCCATTTCATCAGCGAGTTCCGAACCCGGTTCGGCGCCACGCCGCGCGGTTACGCCAGCCGCCAGTCCGCCCGCTGAGGGCCGCCGATACAAGAAAGCGACCGGATCAGTAACGGCTTCGAGGACCAGCGCCCATTCGGGGCTCAATTCGTGATGCAGTGAGAGCGCAATTGCCAACTCGTCACCAAGGGGGACACCGATGGCCGAACCGATCGCGAAAGTGCAGCCACGAACGATCACTCATGTCGGTGTGACCGTCACCGATGCGGAGGCGGCCATCGACTGGTACCAACGCGTCCTCGGCTTCCAACTCCTGCACGAGCCGCAGGAGTACACCGCGGGCGAGGGTTACTTCGGCGAGCTGGTCGCGGACATGCTGGGCCCCCACGTGGTATCCGGCAGGATCGCCATGATGGACGCGGGCAATGGTGTCGGCCTGGAGTTGTTTGAGTTCTCCGAACCCAAACCCGAGCAGCGGGCAGCTGACGAGAACACACAGTTCTACTTGCACAAGACCGGTACGTTCCACTTCTGCGTCATCGACCCCGACGTCGAAGGCCTTGCGCGGCGCATCGCGGAGAGCGGCGGCAGACAACGCAGCGCGGTGTGGGAGTTCGCGCCCGGCATCGGATTCTATGTGTGCTACTGCGAAGACCCCTTCGGCAACATCGTCGAAATCTATTCGCACGGCACATCTCAGATTTGGAGCACCCTTGCGCAGGTGAACGGCAAGGCCGGTAATCACCAGCCCTGAGCGCTGCCTAGCATGCTCGACATGGTCCGCACATTCGACGACCTCGTGGCCGAGGCCGATGCCGCCCCCGTCGACGGCTGGGACTTCTCCTGGCTGGACGGGCGCGCCACCGAGGAACGCCCGTCGTGGGGGTATCAGCGTCAGATGAGCCGGCGGCTGGCGAGCGTGTCGGCCGCGTGCGACATCGACACCGGCGGTGGCGAGGTGCTCGCGGGCGCGGAGCGGTTTCCGCCCGCGATGGCCGCGACGGAATCGTGGCCGCCCAACGCGGCGCTGGCCACCCGACGCCTGCATCCCCGCGGCGTGGTGGTGGTGTTGACCGGCCACGAGCCGGGGCTGCCGTTCGCCGACGCGGCCTTCGACCTGGTGACCAGCCGCCATCCCATCGAGGTGCGATGGGCCGAGATCGCGCGGGTGCTGCGGCCGGGCGGCACCTACTTCGCCCAGCAGATCGGGCCCGCGACGATGGCCGAACTGGTCGAGTACTTCATCGGGCCGCAACCGGAAAAATGGGCCGAACTACACCCCGACGTCCAGCGCGCCGAGGCCGAAGCCGCCGGGATGGAGGTCGTCGACATCCGGATGGAGCGGATGCGGGCCGAGTTCTTCGACGTCGGCGCCGTTATCTACTTCCTGCGCAAGGTGATTTGGACGGTGCCGGACTTCACGGTCGACGCCTACCGGGATCGGCTGCGCGAACTGCACGAGCGCATCGAGGCCGACGGGCCGTTCGTCGCGTACTCCACGCGGCTGCTCGTCGAGGCGCGCAAGCCGGCCGAGTGATCGCAAGCGCGGCGAAGCCGGGAGCTGGGGGCACCCCCAGCGAAGCTTGGGGGACGGGTCGCGACCATCAGAATGATCAGCCCTCGGCGCGCAGCACGTCCAGCGCGTGCTGCAGATCGGCCGGGTAGGGGCTGACGATCTCCATCTGCCTGCCGTCGGCCGGGTGGGCGAACGACAGCGACCGGGCGTGCAGCCATTGCCGTTGGAGCCCAAGCCTTTTCGCGAGTTTAGGGTCCGCCCCGTAGACCAGGTCACCGCAGCACGGGTGATGCAGCGCGGAGAAATGCACCCGAATCTGGTGCGTGCGGCCGGTTTCCAGGTGCACGTCGAGCAGGCTGGCGGCGACGAAGGCCTCGATGGTGTCGTAGTGGGTGAGGCTGTGCCGGCCGTTCGTCGTGACCGCGAACTTCCACTCGCCGCCGCGGTGCCGCCCGATCGGAGCGTCGATCGTGCCGCTCGACGGGTCCGGATGGCCCTGCACCAGCGCGTGATAACGCTTGTCGACAGTGCGCTGTTTGAACGCGCGCTTCAGCACGGTGTAGGCGCGCTCGGAGAGCGCCACCACCATCACCCCGGAGGTGCCGACGTCGAGGCGATGCACGATGCCCTGCCGCTCGGGCACGCCGGACGTGGTGATCCGGTAACCGGCCGCGGCCAGTCCGCCGAGCACCGTCGGTCCGGTCCAGCCCACCGACGCGTGCGCGGCCACCGCGGCGGGCTTGTCGACCGCGACGATGTCGTCGTCGGAATACAGAATCGTCATGCCCTCGATCTCGACCGGCGTGTTCTCCACCGGCGGCGGCGCTTCGGGCAACCGGACCTCAAGCCACGCGCCGCCGGTCAGCCGGTCGGACTTGCCCGCCTGCACGCCGTCGAGTTCCACCCCGCCGTCTTCGGCCAGCGCCGCGGCGGCGCTGCGGGACAGGCCCAGCAGCCGCGCGAGGCCCGCGTCCACGCGCATGCCCGCCAGCCCCTCGGGGACGGGCATGGAACGGTGCGTCATCGGCGCTGGTCGGCCTTCCGCCTGCCGACCGTGTCGAAGTCGTAGCCGAAGACCGACAGCACCACCAGGAGGATGGCGCCGCCCACCACCGAGGGGTCGGCGACGTTGAACACCGGCCACCACCCGACCGACAGGAAGTCCACGACGTGGCCGCGCAGCGGCCCGGGCGCCCGGAAGAAGCGATCGACCAGGTTGCCCATGGCGCCGCCGAGGATCATCCCCAGCCCGACCGCCCACCAGGGCGACACCAGCCGCCGGCCCATCCAGAAGATGCCGGCCACCACGCCGGTCGCGATCAGTGTCAGCACCCAGGTGTAGCCGGTCGCCATCGAGAACGCGGCACCGGAGTTGCGGACCAGCGTCCAGGTGACCGTGTCGCCGATGATGGGCACCGGCTGACCGGGCGGCAGCAGCTTGACGGCCAGCACCTTGGTGACGATGTCCAGGGCCAAGACGATCGCCGCCACCGACAGCAGCAGGCGCAGCCGCCTCGGCGGCCGCTGCGGCTCGGCGGCCGCGCCGTCGCCGGCCTGCTCGGTTGAGGTCACTGGCTCAGTCGATGGTTCCTCGGGCACTCTCACATCATCCCCCAATGCCCACGCGATCCCCCAATGCCGACGCGGGCTGGCCGATGTTCGCGGTTGGCGTGCGCGATGATTTCACCATGGGCCGGCTCACCGTCATCGCCACCGGAGGCACGATATCGACCGGCACCGGCGCGGACGGCGTGCACCGGCCCGCTTATGGCGCGGCCGACCTGGCCGCCGGCCTAGACGTCGACGTCGTCGACGTGCTGGCGCTGGACAGCTCGCAGCTGGTGCCCGCGGATTGGGACCGGATCCGCCGCGCCGTGCGCGCGGCGATCGACGGCGGCGCCGACGGTGTGGTGGTCACCCACGGCACCGACACCATGGAGGAGAGCGCGCTGTGGCTCGAGCTCACCCACGCGGGCGACGTTCCGGTGGTACTGACCGGCGCGATGCGCAGCGCCGACG
>NZ_LZJB01000413.1:0-16457 GCF_001666895.1 Mycobacterium sp. E3298 | reverse complement strand
CCCTCGGGGGCGCGCAGGCGCCCGCGACCGCCAGCAACACCACTGCCACCACCCGAGGGAGGGGGCGCCACCGCCGCGTCCAACGGGCCGGCGGATCCGCAGACCGAGGACGAACCCGCGGTGCCCCCGCTTCCCCCCGGAGCGCCCGACGGGGTCGTGGGCGTCGCGCCACACGCGACGCTCATCTCAATCCGCCAGTCGTCCAGGGCATTCGAGCCCGTCAACCCCGGACCGGGCGATCCCAACTCCGATGAGAAGGTCAAGGCCGGCACGCTCAACACGGTGGCGCGCGCGGTGGTGCACGCCGCCAACATGGGCGCGAAGGTGATCAACATTTCGGTCACCGCATGCCTGCCCGCCGCGGCCCCCGCCGATCAACGCGCCTTGGGCGCGGCATTGTGGTACGCCGCCACCGTCAAGGATGCCGTGGTGGTGGCCGCGGCCGGGAACGACGGGGAAGCCGGTTGCAACAACAACCCGATGTATGACCCGCTGGAACCGTCGGACCCCCGCGACTGGCATCAGGTCAAGGTTGTCTCGTCGCCGTCGTGGTTCTCCGACTATGTCCTGTCGGTCGGCGCGGTCGATGCCACCGGCGCCGCGCTCGACAAGAGCATGTCGGGCCCCTGGGTTGCCGTCGCCGGGCCCGGCACCCACATCATGGGTCTGTCGCCCCAGGGCGGCGGGCCGGTCAACGCCTACCCCCCGTCGAGGCCGGGCGAAAAGAACATGCCGTTCTGGGGCACCAGCTTTTCCGCCGCCTACGTCAGCGGCGTCGCCGCCCTGGTTCGCGCGAAATTCCCCGACCTGAGCGCGCATCAGGTGATCAACAGGATCGTCCAGTCGGCGCACAATCCGCCCGCCGGCGTGGACAACAAGGTCGGCTACGGACTGGTCGATCCCGTTGCGGCACTTACGTTCAACATCCCGCCGGGTGACAAGATGCCCCCGGGCGCTCAGAGCCGGGTGATCAGGCCCGCCCCACCCCCACCGCCCGCGGACCACCGCGCGCGCAACATCGCCATCGGGTTCATCGGCGCGGTCGCCGCCGGTGTGCTCGTCGCCGCGATCGCGGCCCGATTGAGGCGGGCGCGGTGAGTTCCAAGCTGACCGGGTTCAGCCAGGGCAGCAACCGGCGGGTCCTCGGGGTGTGGGTGGTGTTCCTGCTCGCCGTGGCGAGTTGGGCCGTGGGCGGATACATCGGTGCGGCCGTCGCGGTGGTGGTCGGCGCCGCCGTGGTGTTCGTGCGGTGGTGGGGCCAGCCCGCGTGGTCATGGATCGTGCTGTGGCGGCGCGGACGACGCCCGATTCGCTGGGACGCGCCGATCACGGTGGCCAACAACCGATCCGGGGGTGGGGTCCGGGTGCAGGACGGTGTCGCGGTGGTGGCCGTGCAGCTGCTCGGCAGGGCGCACCAGGCCACCATGGTGACCGGTTCGGTGACGGTCGAGACCGACAACGTCATCGACGTCGTCGAATTGGTGCCGATGCTGCGCCAGGCGCTGGGCCTGCAGCTCGATTCGATCAGCGTCGTCTCGCTCGGTTCCCGGCACGGCAACATCGGGGACTACCCACGCGTGTACGACTCGGAGATCGGCACCCCGCCATATGCGGGCCGGCGCGAAACCTGGCTGATCATGCGGTTGTCGATCATCGACAACACCCAGGCGCTCCGCTGGCGCACAACCGTTGGTGCGACGGCGATTTCGGTGGCGCAGCGCATCGCCGGACTGCTGCGCTGCCAGGGATTGCGGGCGAAGGTGGCCACGGCCACCGACCTGGCCGAGCTCGACCGCAGGCTGGGGTGTGACGCCATCGAGGGGGACACGCAGCGGTGGAAGGCCATCCGCGGAGAGGCGGGCTGGATGACGACATACGCGTATCCCGCCGAGGCGATCACGTCGCGCGTCCTGTCTCAGGCGTGGACGCTGCGCGCCGACGAGGTCATCCAGAACGTGACCGTCTACCCGGACGCGACCTGCACCGCCACCATCACCGTGCGCACACCGACGCCGGCTCCCACCCCGCCCAGCGTGATCTTGCGCCGACTCAACGGCGAGCAGGCCGCCGCCGCGGCGGCCAACATGTGCGGCCCCCGGCCCTACCTGCGGGCGCTGCGGCCCAGCCCGCTGCCCGAACACCTGCTCACCGAGATCGGCCCCTCGGGCGTGCTGATCGGCAAGCTGAGCAACGGGGACCGGCTACTGATCCCGGTCACCGACGCCGGTGAGCTGTCACGGATTTTCGTGGCCGCCGACGACCCGGTCGCCAAGCGGATCGTGATTCGCACGGCCGGCGCGGGGGAACGGGTGTGCGTGCACACCCGCGACGTGACCCGCTGGGCCACCGTGCGGATGCCGGAAATCAGCGTGGTCAGCGCGCCACGCCCCGCACCGCGCACCACCGTCAGCGTCGTGGAGGACCTCGCCCCGATCTCGCCCACGCCGCGGCCCGCGACCGTGATCACCATCGCCCCGTCGGGCACGAGGCTCCCCGAGGGGCACCGGCACAACTTCGAGGTGATCATCGAGCAGGTGGGCCCCGCGACGGTGCGGGTCCACGCGGCGGGCAAGGACTGGGTCGCCGAGATGGACATGTTCCGGGCCGAAAACCGCTATGTGAGTCTCGAGCCGGTCACCATGTCCGCCGGCATCTGAAACGTCAAGAGTCAAAAGGCATCCGGATGAGCGCACACGATGGGTGATTTGCAAACTGCCCGTAGGCATTTCGACCGCGCCATGACGGTCAAGAGCAGGCAGGGCCGGGCCGCGGCGTTGCCCGACTTCGTCGCGGCCACCGACGCCGATCCGTCGATGGCCGACGCGTGGCTGGGCCGCATCGCCTGCGGCGACAACGACCTGGCCTCGCTGAAGAAGCTGTACGCCACCAGTGAATGGTTGCACCGCGAGACCACCCGCATCGGGCAGACGCTCGCCGCGGAGATTCAGCTGGGTCCCTACATCGGCATCACGGTGACCGACGCATCCCAGGTGGGCCTGGCGTTGTCGTCGGCGCTGACGATCGCCGGGGAATACGCCGAGGCCGACAGGCTGCTGGCCAATCGGGACCTGCTGGATTCGTGGGCCAACTATCAGTGGCACCAATTGGCCCGCGCCTTCCTGATGTACACCACGCAGCGCTGGCCGGACGTGTTATTGGCCGCTGCCGAGGAGCTGCCCCCGCAAGCCATCGTCATGTCCGCCGTGACGGCGTCGATCTGCGCGCTGGCGGCCCACGCCGCCGCGCATCTCGGGCAGGGCCGGGTCGCGCTGGATTGGCTCGACCGCGTCGACGTGATCGGACAGACCAACGCGTCGGGCCGGTTCGACGCGGATGTGCTGACCGCGTCGATCGGGCCGGCCGACATCCCGCTGCTGGTCGCCGACCTCGCCTACGTGCGCGGGATGGTGCACCGCCAGCTGCGGGAGGAGGACAAGGCCCAGGTCTGGCTGTCGAAGGCGACCATCAACGGCGTCCTGACCGACCCCGCCAAGGAGGCACTGGCCGACCCCAACCTGCACCTGGTCGTCACCGACGAGGAATCCATCGCCAGCCGCACCGATCGGTGGGACGCGTCGACGGCCAAGAGCCGCGACGAGCTCCACGACGACGCCACCGCCGAGCGGCGCGCCGAGCTGCTCGCCGAGGGCCGCGCGCTGCTGGCCAAGCAGGTCGGGCTGGCGGCGGTCAAGCAGGCCGTGTCCGCGCTCGAAGACCAGCTCGAAGTGCGCATGATGCGCCTCGAGCACGGGCTGCCGGTCGAGGGGCAGACCAACCACATGCTGCTGGTCGGGCCGCCCGGCACCGGTAAGACCACCACCGCCGAGGCGCTGGGCAAGATCTACGCAGGCATGGGCATCGTGCGCCACCCCGAGATCCGGGAGGTGCGTCGCTCGGACTTCTGCGGGCACTTCATCGGTGAGTCGGGGCCCAAGACCAACGAGCTGATCGAAAAGTCGCTGGGCCGAATCATTTTCATGGACGAGTTCTATTCCCTGATCGAACGCCACCAGGACGGCACGCCGGACATGATCGGCATGGAGGCCGTCAACCAGCTCCTGGTCGCGCTGGAGGCGCACCGCTTCGACTTCTGTTTCATCGGCGCGGGATACGAGGACCAGGTGGACGAATTCCTCACCGTGAACCCGGGTTTGGCCGGCCGGTTCAACCGCAAGCTGCGGTTCGAGTCCTATTCCCCGGCCGAGATCGTCGAGATCGGGCAGCGCTATGCCGCGCCGCGCGCCAGCATGCTCGACGACGAGGCGCGGGCGACTTTCCTGGACGCGGCCACCACCATTCGCAACTACACGACGCCCGGCGGGCGGCACGGCATCGACGCCATGCAGAACGGCCGGTTCGCCCGCAACGTGATCGAACGCGCGGAGGGTTTCCGCGACACCCGCGTGGTCGCGCAGAAGCGTGCGGGCCAACCGGTGACGGTCGAGGATCTGCAGATCATCACCGCCCCCGACATCGAGGCCGCGGTGCGAAGCGTGTGTTCGGACAACCGTGACATGGCGGCCATCGTCTGGTAATCGGCGCCGCCGCAAAAAGCGTCCTGGACTTGGCCCCGGAAGCTTAGGATGCTCGCAGGCCCGCGGCCAACGAGTGCAGCCGCCGCGGTGAAGCGATTGGAGTGTCCCGCGGTGCACCGTATCTTCGGAATCACGGTGGCGCTCATGTTCGTAGTGCTCACCGCGCCACCCGCGGCCGCGGTCGCCCCACCCTCGATAGACCCGGGCGCGGTGCCGCCGGATGCGACGGGGCCCGACCAGCCCCTGGAGCAGCGCCGCGTCTGCCGGGCGCCATTGACGTTGCCGGGCACCAACTTTCACGATCCACCGTGGGCCAACGCCTACCTGGGCGTCGGCCCGGCGCAGAGGTTCGCCACCGGTGCAGGCGTGACGGTGGCCGTGATCGACACCGGTGTGGACGGCTCGCCGCGGGTTCCGGCGGAACCGGGGGGCGACTTCGTGGTGCCCGGCGGCGACGGCCTCTCCGATTGCGATGCCCACGGGACGCTCACGGCGTCCCTCATCGCCGGCCGGCCCTCGCTCACCGACGGCTTCGTCGGCGTCGCGCCCGACGCGCGGCTGATCTCGGTGCGCCAGACGTCGGAGGCCTTCGAGCCGAAGGACAACCAGGCCGACCAGAACGACCCCAACGCGTCACCGGCGGCCGGCTCCGTCCGCAGCCTGGCCCGCGCGGTGGTGCACGCGGCCAACCTGGGCGCCGGCGTCATCAACATCAGCGAAGCGGCCTGCTTCAAGGTGCACAAACCGGTCGACGAGTCCACGCTGGGCGCGGCGCTCAACTACGCCGTGAACGTCAAGGGCGCCGTCGTCATCGTCGCGGCAGGCAACACCGGTGGTGATTGCTCGCAGAACCCGCCGCCCGACCCGTCCATGCCCAACGACCCCCGCGGCTGGGAACAGGTGCAGACCATCGTCACGCCGGCGTGGTACGCACCGCTGGTGCTGGCGATCGGGGGGGTCGGCAAGAACGGGGCGCCGAGCCCGTTCTCCATGCACGGGCCCTGGGTGGGCGCCGCGGCGCCGGCGGAGGACATCGTCGCCCTCGGTGACAACGGTGAGCCGGTGGACGCGTTGCCCGGCAAGGACGGTCCGGTGCCGATCGCCGGGACCTCCTTCGCCGCGGCCTACGTCTCCGGAGTGGCGGCGCTGCTCCGGCAGCGGTTTCCCGACCTTCCCCCGGCCCAGATCATCAACCGGATCACGGCCACGGCGCGGCACCCGGGCGGCGGCGCCGACGACGTGGTGGGCGCGGGCATCGTCGATGCCGTCGCCGCCCTGACGTGGGACCTCCCCGCTGGCCCCGCGAACGCCCCGTCGGTGAAACGGATCCAGCCCCCGGTGCCGGTGCCGGGACCCGACCACGGGCCGATCACCGTCGTGGCGTTGGGCATCGCCGGCCTGACCCTGGCCCTGGGGCTCGCCGCCCTGGCCGGACGAGCGCTGCGGCGGCGGTGACGACGATGAAATCGCTGCGCCTGAAGTTCAGCACCGCGTACGCGCTGTGGGTGGCTGTGCTGGCCCCGCCCTGCATCCTGCTGTTCCTGAAGACGCGCTACGTGTGGGCGGGTCCGGCCCTGGTGGCGGTGGCGGTGCTGCTGGCGCTGATCACTTTCCGGGGGCGGCGGTTGCTCGGCTGGGTCGCGGCCTTCTTCGCGTGGCTCGTGCGGCGGCGCCGGCCCCTGCTCGCGCCGTCGGAACCCGTCGTGGGGGCCACCGTCCAGCCGGGGGATCACGTCGCCGTGCGCTGGAAAGGCAAGGTTCTGGTCGCGGTCATCGAGCTGATCGCGCGCCCGTTCACCCCAACCGTCATCGTCGACGGTAAGGCGCATACCGACGACGTGGTGGACACCCGGTTACTGGAGCAGTTGTTGTCGGTGCACTGTCCCGACCTGGAGGCGGACGTCGTCTCGGCGGGCCACCGCGTCGCCAGGACCGCGGCGGCGGACGTGGTCGACCTGTACGAGCAGGCGATCGGGGCCGACCCGGCACCGGCCCACCGCCGGACGTGGATCATCGTGCGCGCCGACCCCCGCCGCGCCCGGAAGTCGGCCGGGCGGCGCGACGCCGGCGTCGCCGGCCTGGTCCGGTACCTCGTCGCTTCGACGACGCGGATCGCCGACGAACTTTCCCGCCACGGGGTCGACGCCGTATGCGGGCGCAGCTTCGACGACTTCGACCGCGCGACAGACATCGGTTTCGAACGGGAGAAGTGGTCGACGATCAAGGGGCGCAACAGCTTCACCACCGCGTACACCGCGCCCGGCGGCCCGGACGTGTGGTGGTCGGCGCCCGCCGACCACACCATCACCCGGGTCCGGGTCGCGCCCGGGGTCGCACCCGAGTCCACGGTGCTGCTCACGACACCGGACAAGCCGAAGAAGCGGCGGGGATTCGCCAGGGTGGCTGGCGGCCAGCGCGCCGCGCTGCAGGCACAGATCCTCGTCTCCGACCGCCACCATCAGCTGCCGATCGGATCGGCGGGGGTGCTGGTCGGCGAGACGGCGAGCCACTACCCGGTCTATCTGCCGTTCGACGACGTCGACACGAGCGTCAACCTGGGGGACGCCAGGGTCTTCACCCAGTTCGTCCTGCGGGCAGCGGCCGCGGGCGGGACCGTCACGCTGGGACCGCACTTCCGCCCGTTCGCCGAGCTCGTCGGCGCGCACATCGGGCCGGAGGCGAAGGTGGCGTGGCCGAACGCGACGAGCTACCTCGGCCGTCACCCCGGGGTCGACCGGGTCACGTTGCGCCACAACATGGTCAGCACCCCCCGGCATCGGCAGCTGCCGATCCTGCCCGTCTCTCCGCCCGGGGAGGGCCGCTACGAGCAGGCCTTGCCCGGTGCCGGCAGGACGGCTTCCTGAGCCCCGCTCGGCGGCCACCTTCGACGCGCGCGATCGGCGACGGCGCCCTAGACTCGAGCCCGGTTGTGGACCGAGGGCGGCGGCCCACGCGGCAAGACTCGACCGAGGTTAAGGACCTTGTCCCATGAGCACACTTCCCATCAGCCCGGACGCGCACCCACAGGTCGCGCAGGCGCTCGAGCATCTGCAACAGTTCAGTTCGGCCCTCGAGTCCCAGATGCGGCGGACGCACACCCAATCCTTCAGCGCCACAGACGAAGCCGAGACGGTCGAAGTGACCATCAACGGGCAGCGTTGCCTTGTCGGCCTGGACATCGAGGCCGGCCTGCTGCGCCTCGGCGCCCACACGGTGCAGCAACGCATCAACGAGGCGCTGGAGAAGGCGCAGGTTGGCGCCTCGACGGCTCTGCAGGCGCAGCAGGCGCAGCTGTTCGCCTCGCTGACCGAGCTGGCCGGTTCGCTGCAGCACACCGTCGGCTTGATCTGAACCGAACCGCGGCCACGAACGCGGGCCCGCTCCCGTCCGGGCGGGATACGGTCAGGGCGTGCAGCTTTTCGTCGTCGGTCCGCCCAGATCCGGGATAACGATCGTCACCCAGTTCCTCAATGACCACGAGGACATCAAGATCTTCGACGAGATCGATCTGATCCAAGTCGGTCGATACGGCGACTCGATGATCGGCACGCTTCAGGCATTTCTCCTCGAGCGTGGCGTCTACGACGACTACCGGGTTCGAGCCGCCGAATCATCCGACCCCGCTGGCGCGCTCACGGCCGTGATGACCGAGCTCGCCCGCCCCCACACCATCTGGGGCGAAAAGAACCCGCGGTACGCGACCCAACTCGGTGCGCTCAGGCGGTGCTTTCCGGACGCCGTGGTGGTCTTCGTCCTTCGGGACCCGCGTGAAGTGGTCAATTCCTGCCTGGCGCACCGAGATTCACCGCTGCGGGCGCCCACCGATTTCTGGATCAAGGACACCGTGGCGGAAGCCCTGGCCCTGGTGGACGGTTGCCTAGAGCCGCTGAGGGCCGGCGGGGCCGACCTTGCCGTCGCGCGCTACGAGGCCTTCACGGCGCAGCCGAAGGCGACGCTCGACGCCGCGCTCGGCGGGTGGGGCCTGACGTTTTCCGACGCGGACCCCACGCTCGCCCATCCGGCGCCCGAGACGGCCGGGGAGCACCAATTCTTCCGGGCCGGCGCGCCCCTGCCCTGGAAGACCGGCAACATGTCCCCGCTACATCGGGCGCGATCCACCAGGGACCGGGTCGACCCCGACGACCCGGTCTGGTCTGAGGTGGACGCGCTCGCGCGGGAGTTCGGTTATGACTGAACGCGTCTGAGACCCGCGAGGCTCAGACAGAAAGTGCGATCCCGCCCGCCGGGGAGGGGCTAAGCTCTCTGTGGAATATGGTCGACTTTGGGCAAGATGTCAGCGCCGTCGGGCGGGGCCCGGAACCCGTCGGGCGTCGCTCGCCGAACGATCTGTTGCGGGCGCGGCATCCCGCGGTTTGTTTCGTTTCCAACATCGGGGACGCCCTGCTGACGCTGCCGACGCTGCGGGCGCTGGGCGAAATGTTCACCGCCCCGCTGACGCTCGTTTGCCCCAAGGTCGCCTTCGATCTGTGCTTCCGGGAGTTAAGCGACCGCCACGTCGACACCACGGGATTGCCGCTGACCGGGCCACGGCCCTCGTCGCCGTCATCGCGAGGAGCACGCGATTACGACGCCCTGGCTTCGGAGATCGGGCCGGTCGATCTGTTTATCGACACGTTGACGTGGAACTCGTTGTCCGGCATCGTCGTTCGGCCATTGGTGGAGCGGCTGGCCCCCACGACGACCATCGGTTTCCCGACCGACTACGCCTACGACTTCGTCATCGCCAGAGAGGCGTGCCACTCCGCGGACCTGATGTTCGAGCTGGCCCGTCTTTTCGATCCCTCGTTGCGCATCGAGTCCTATGCGGGTCCGTTGCCGTTTCCGGCGCCCGTGCTGGAGAGCGCGCGATCGATGCGCGCCGCCGTGCCCGCGGGAACCAAGGTGCTCGTCGTGCACGCCGACACCGACTGGGCCGAGAAACGGTGGCCCATCACCAGGTTCATCGATCTGCTGGACCGGTTCCTGGCGCTGCACCGTGACTATGTCGTCTGGGTCGTCGGGATGGGACACGAGGAACTCAACGTCGGCCGCGAGGGCGACCGCGTCTTCCCGCATCTCGGGCTACCGCTGGACCTGACGATGGCCATGGTCGCCAACGCGGACCTCTTCCTCGGGGTCGATTCGTCCATGCTGCATGCCGCCGATCTGGCGCGGGTTCCCGGCGTCGGCCTCTTCGGCCCGACGCGGGCCGCCACGTGGGGCTTCCGCTTCGGCCCGCACCGGCATGTCGACGCCCCGACCATGGCCGAGGTCACGGTCGGGGATGCGCTGGACGCGATGAACGACCTTGCCGACGAGCGGATTTAACCCGACGCAGGTCCGCCTCAACGGCGCTCCGCCCCGGCATCGGTGGGGCCGCCGCGATCGAGGCCCGCTCAAATTGGCGCTGCCCCACGGCTCCCGGGCGGTTTAAGCTCGGGCCAAGGATGGTGTCAGGTTGAGCGAATTCACGGTTCTCCAGGACGGGCACTCGGTACGAGTCCAGCCCGGCCTGCTGAATGATCTGCTGCGGGCGGAACGGCCCACGGTCTATTTCTCCACGCTCATCGGGGATTCGGTGCTGACGCTGCCCACGCTGCGGGCGCTGGGCGAGATGTTCGACGCCCCACTCACTTTGCTTTGCCCCAAAATCTCCTTCGACCTCTGCTTCCGTGAGGTCGAATCGCGTCTGGTGGACATCACGGGATCGCCCCCGGTGGGCCCGGCGCTGGGGCCGCCGTCGAACCGCGGCCTCGATTACGACACCCTGGCGGCGGAGATCGGCCCCGTCGACGTCTTCATCAACGCAGTGCCGTGGGATGTCCCGTCGAACGTTTTCGTTCGTCCCCTTCGGCAACGCCTGGCGCCCACGACCAGCATCGGTTTTCCAACCGGAGACACCTACGACGTCGTGATCCCCAGGGACGTGCCGCACTCGGCCGACCTGACGTTCAAATTGGCGCGCCTGTTCGATCCGTCCGCCCGGATCGAGACGTATGCCCGGCCGGTGCCCATCCCACCCGCCGCCCAAGAGCAGGTTCGAGCCATCCGTGCCGCGCTGCCGCCGGGCGTCAAGGTGCTCGCCGTGCACGCCGACACCACCTGGGCCAAGAAGCGATGGCCGGTTACCAGGTTTGTCGACTTGCTGGACCGGTTCCTGGCGCGTCATCGCGATTTCGTGGCGTGGGTGGTCGGAATGGGGGACGAGGATCTCGATGTCGGTCGCGAGAGCGACCGCGTCTTTTCGCACCTCGGGTTGCCGCTCGACGTTGCGATGGGGATGGTCAGCGGCGCAGACCTTTTCGTCGGTGTCGACTCCTGCATGTTGCACGCCGCCGACCTGGCCCGGGTTCCCGGTGTGGGCCTCTTCAGCCCGACGCGGCCCGCGGTCTGGGGGTTCAGATTCGCACCCCACCGGCACGTCTACGGAGGCAGCATGGCGGACATCACGGTGGACGAGGTGCTCGAGGCGATGGAAGGCCTCGTCGGTGCCTCGACGCCAGCCCGCAACGGCAGGCCTGCGGTGGCACCGCCCGAAACGCCCGAGGGTGAGCTCCTGTCAGCCGTGCGACGCTTCCACGACAGCGCCGTGTCATGGCACGGCGAGGAACCCCAAGGCTCCCCCGAGGGCGGCAGCATCGCAACGACCGCGCTTCGCCTGCACACGATGAATTTCGGCCTGTGGCATCACGAAGACGCGGTTCGGCGTCCCGGCGTGGACGACCACGAGGTGGCCCGGATCAAGCGTCGCATCGACGACCTCAACGCGCGGCGCAACGCGGCCATCGAAGAGATCGACGCGACCCTGCTGGGCAGCCTCGAACCGAATCCGACCGCGCCGCTGCACACGGAGACGCCCGGAACGATCGTCGACCGGCTTTCCGTTCTCGCGCTGCGGATCTCGCACACCGCGCCGGCCGAGGATCCGGATTCTCGCCGTTCGGTCCTCGAAGAGCAGTACGACGACCTCTTCGGCGGCCTCGAGCGGTTCCTGACCCGCTTGCGCGCCGGCGAACTCCGATTCAAGGTGTACCGGCAGTTCAAGGCCGCCGGGCATCGCGGTTACTGCGACCTGTACGAGACCCGGCAGGCGTGACGGCTGTGCACCTCCGGTGCGCGCCATCGTCAATACGCCGCCGCTTCCCACCAGTCTTTCCAATTCAGGAAGGGGTCCCTGTGTTCCTCGTACTGGAGGTGCAGCGCTAGCGAGGGAATCGGCGTGAACAGCGCTACCTGCTCCCGCCAGATCTTATTGATGGTGGACGCCTCGAAAATATGATTGGCCTGGCCGTAGGGCGTGCTCGAATAACGTGCAAGCCGTTCGAAAAGCGCCCAGTTCCTGCGCAGCGTCTCGATTTCCACCCAGCACGTATTGGTGGTGTGCGTGTTCGTGCGCCAGTGCCTCCGCGTGCCGTACAGCACCCGGCAATTCTCTTGGCTGAAAATCATCCCCCAATAGTTCTTGGGATCGTCATACGGATGCAGCGCGACTTCTTGTCCGCCGAACTTCTCTCTGAACAACTCATGCGCCTCGACCATCTCCTGGATGGCCGACGCGGTGTGCAGGTAGTCGTCCTCGACCAGGTAGACGACCTCGCGGCCGTCGTCGCGAGCGCGAGAGAACGACGTCAAGCAGGAGGCGTTGTAACCGCGCTCTTCGAGAGGGACGAATTCGACCCGTTGTTCGCACTTTTCGAGGATGCGGTGCAGCGTCGCGACCACATCCGGCGACGAGTGATCGTCGAAGACCCGCAGGATGACGTCGGCGTCCGCCCGGTTGATCGCCGTCACCAACGACTGCGTACAGCGCAGCATGATCTCACTCTTGGGAGCGCCGACGTAGCGGTGCGCGCCGTGCACGCTCGAGTCGGAATGCGTCTGTAGATGGATGTCGAGTTGCATGATCGCGGGTAGCTTAACGCGGCCCGGCGCCGTCGCCATTGTTCCTGAGCGGCTCTGAGAATTGTTAGTGTTGCGCGGTGAGTCTGCTCTGGTTCACGAACGCTCCCGATGCCGGGGTAATGCGATACCACTCCGAATTGGACTGGCGACGAAATTTCGTGGGCGAACTCAAAATGCGTCAGGTCACCGTCGTGCTCGACGTCGGTGCCAACTCGGGGCAATATGCCCAGGGTATTCGGGAAGCCGGCTACGCGGGCCGCATTGTTTCCCTCGAACCGCTCTCGACGCCATTCTCCGTGTTGGAAAGATCGGCCGCCCTGGACCCGGCATGGGATTGCCGCCAGTGCGCCCTGGGTGATCGCGATGACACGGTGCCGATGAACGTCGCGGGCAACGCGGGGCAGAGCAGTTCGCTGCTTCCGATGCTGAAAGCTCATCGCGACGCGTTGCCGTCGGCGAACTACATCGGCACCGAGGAGGTGGCCCTCCGTCGACTCGACTCCCTGGCGCCCGAGCTCTTGCTGCCCGACGACGTGGCATTCCTCAAGCTCGACGTCCAGGGGTTCGAGAGGCAGGTGATCGCCGGCGGGGAGACAACGGTGCACGATCGCTGCGTCGGAGTGCAGCTCGAGCTCTCGTTCGAGCCCTTGTACGACGGTGGCATGCTCGCCGACGAGGCGATGGACCTGATGCGCTCACTGGGCATGGCGTTGGCCGGATTCGCGCCGTTCTTCTTCGATGTCCGAACCGGGCGACTGCTGCAGGCCGACGGGGTTTTCTTCCGACCGGCCGGGGTGTGACGGTCGGGTGCCGCCTGGCCCGCACGCCGTCGAGAAGGGCGAGGCCGCAACGCCTTCGGGCGGACCAATGCGGCGCAATGTGTGCGCATTGCACCCCGGTACACCACGCATTTTCGAGCCGAAAGTGTGCCAAATCGGTACGGCAAATTGCTGCGCGCGGGCCCTCTTGGGTGAATTAGGATAACTCCGATGGCGGTTGGCGTGCCCCTACACCGCCCGATGACTCGGCGACACGAAAGGGGTGGTCGGTGACTGCACCGCATCCTGCTGTCGACCGCGCCGACTCAGCGGGCAACGCCAGTCTCCTCGCGCCCGCGGGCCACGGTGTCGAACGAGTGACGTTGCGGCACACCTCACCGACACTGCCGCGGCCTCGGCGGTTTTCGATTCGGCCGACGATGACTTCAGCGTAAGGAGAGCCAGCCGATATGCCGCAGACGTTGAAGGTCGAATACGAAGAACTCATGGCGCGGGCCAATGAGATCGAGGCGGCGCTGCCGGCCATCCCGGCCACCAATCCCGCAGCCCCGTGTGCCCTCTCTTTTGTCAACGATGCCGCCACCCAACTCGCGCTTTCCGCCGACTCGATGCGGCTTTACCTCAGGGCGTGCGAGCGGGAGTGGCGGGCGCTGGCGAAATCACTCCGCAACGCCGCCAAAGCCTACGAAGAGGTCGACGAGGGCAGCGCCGAGGCCATCAACGCCGTCGACGGCGGTTCGTCCGCATCGGGGGTCGGCAACGGAAGCGACCGGATGACGGCCAATTGCGACCCGGACGAGGACTTCGGCGGCTACCTGCCCCCGCCCCCACCGCCACCGCCGGCGTTCGAGTACCCCTACTACGAGGTCAGGCAGGCGGCGACGGCCATCGAGTCCGGCGACCAGGGCACCGCCTTCAAAGCGTTCGCGAAGGAGTGGGACAACTTCCAACGAGAATTCCAGAAGGAGACCTACCGTTTCCGGCCGTTCAGCTCGTGGGAGGGCGAGGCATGCGCAGCGGTCGAGTTGAATTTCGAGGCACAACGGCAGTGGATCTACTCGATGGCTCAATTGTGCGTCAGCCTCGGAAACCAGGCCCTGAGAGTCGTCGACGCCCACAAGAAAGCTCGGGTCATGGGCGATCGTCAGACGCATGACTATGACGGAAAGTGGACCGTCGAGGCGGAACACCCCACGAGTTACGAAGTGTCGCAATGTGATTACTGGTACCAGCGGTATGTGACGTCGTATCCGTATTACCTGTACATGGCGGTCAGCTGGTATGAAAGCCTGCAGCAAAAATCGGAGACGTCGCTCAACATGTACATCGCGAACGCGTCGCTGCCGCTGCCGCCGGTGAATCCCAAGGCTCCGCCCGCCGCCACCCGCATTTCGGCGCCCCCCGACCCGAATGCGCCGGGCGACGGAACGATCGATCCGACCATTCCGGGCGGTTGGCCCACCGGCGACGGAACCGGGGCGCCCGCCACCCCCATGACGCCCATGGTGCCGCCGATGCCGGGGGGCGGCATGCCGGGGGCGGCGGACCAGCCGGCCATGGACGCCGCCATGAAAGATGCGTTGAAGGGCAAGCCGGGTCTGCCCGGGGGAGGCGGGGTCAAACCGGCCGGGCTGGGCGGCGGCGGGACCGGTGTGCCGTCGATGCCGTTGCAACCCGCGGTAGACGCCGAAGCGCCGCAACGGTCCACCGGGGCGGCGGCCGGGTCCTCGGGTCCTGGCCGCGGGATCCCAAGCGGCGGTGGCGGATTGGGCGGCGGCATGGGCGGGGCGCCGATGGGCGCCCCCGGTGCGCAGGGGCAACCGAACGGCAAGGGCAAGCGTCCGCAATCCGACGAGGAGGCGATCTACACCGAGCGGCGGCCGTGGACCGAGGGCGTGATCGGCCGGCGGCGCAGGGAGGTCGCGGAGGCAAAGGACGCCCGGTGATCGGCTGACGCCCCGACGAAGGCGGGCCTTCTCCGCTCCCGGCCGAGGGGTGCCGGGAATGTTGGACGAAGGCCCGCTTCTTCGTCCGAGCGAGGGGTCGCCGACCGACTCACGATGCGTCGGAGAGCGCCGCCGACAACAACCCGGTCAGGTGCTTCCAGTACAACCAATCGGCGACCGCGGCTCGCTGGGCCACGGGATCGGCCGCGGTGTGCGCCTGTGCGACCAGCACCTCCTGGGCGTGCTCGGCGTAACGATGGAAGGCCCGCAGGTGCGCGGCCTGCCGCCCGGGGGAGCGGCTGGCCAGCGGCTTCATCACGTCGAACCACAGCATCGGCCGCTGGTCGACGGGCGGAGTGGGATCCTCGGCCGATTTCGGCACCTGCGCCAGCATCTCCTGCAGGCTGATCTTGCCTTCGGCCAGCGAGGCGGCGAGGTGAGCCGCGGCGTCGGAGTCCATCAGTTCGTCAGGGGCCCGCTGGCTGTCTGCCGACGGGGTCGCATCGGCGGGCGCCGGCGGCAACAGGTTGACCAGCCGGACGTCCGTGGTGGCGGCCAGCCGGTCGGCCGCCTCCGGGTCCACGACGGCCAGCCGGGATAGACCGACCATGTCGCCGTTGTCCGGGATGTCGTCGGGCTTCAGCAGGACCTTCGCGGCACCGGGATCCGAATTGGCCAGCTGCTCCTCGGTCGCGATCACCGCGCGCAGCTTCTGGTCGTGGTGCTGCGCCCAACCCTGAACGGCCATCACCGGGTAGGTGGCCCAGCGCGCCCGTTCCGCGGCGGGAATGGAGTCGTCGGCGCTGGCCATCTGCACCTGTTCGGGTAATTGCACCCCGTCGGGGATGTAGGCGAGCCCGTAGCTGTTGGCCACCACGATCTGCCCGTCGGTGGTCACCGCCGTCACCCAAAAGAATCCGAGTTCGCCGGCACCGTTGGCGCCGGGTGCGTTCAGGGCCGCCGCAATGCGCCGCGCCAATCGCAGCGGATCGGCCTGGCGGCGCGCCGCGTCGGCGGTGGCTGCGTCCGCGATGGCGTCGCGTTCGGCGCGCGCCTTCGAAACGGGGATGATTGGTGTCACGACAACGGCATCCGCCGCGTCGCTCCGCTCGGTCGATGCCGGGTCGCCGGCGGACGCGGCGGGTCGGGCCGGCGCCGCTGATGTCGCCGTCGGTCGCGCCCCGGACGGAAGAGTCGGCGACGGCCGCGCCCGTCGGCGGGGCCGGCATGCCGGCCGGACTGCCGGGCGCCTCGGGCGGCGGATCGCGCGGTGGTGGCGCCGGGGCGGGCGCAGG
>NZ_LZJB01000412.1:0-12452 GCF_001666895.1 Mycobacterium sp. E3298 | reverse complement strand
GAGCAGGACCATGGCCAGCGCGGTCAGCACGAAGATGCCGTTGGAGAACACCAGGCGATGGCCGCGTTTCGTGAGTGGGCGGGGCAGGAAACGGTCCTCGGCGACGAAGCTGGCCAGCGCGGGGAAGCCGTTGAAGCTGGTGTTGCAACCCGTGAACAGGATCGCCGCGGTCGACGCCTGAACTAGGAAGTACAGGACGTTGCCGATCACGCCGTGGCCGAAGACCGCCCGGGCTATCTCCGAAAGCATCGACGGGTATTCGTCGAGATAGGCCACGGCGTGCGTGACGTGGGTCAGCCAGCCCACACCAATGAGCAAGAACCCGAGGATGCAGGCCATCCACGTCAGCACGCGACGCGCGTTGGGGCCCTGCGGCTTTTGGAAGACGTTGACGGTGTTGGACACCGCCTCGACGCCTGTCAACGAGGTGCCGCCGTTGGCGAACGCACGCAACAGAATCAGGACCGTCGCACCCATCACCAAGCCGCCGCCCTGATGCACCGGCACCGCGCCGGCGATGTGCTGCGGATCGTATCGCGGTAACCCCCAGAACATTTCACGCACAAACCCGGTCAGGATCGTCACGGTGATCATCCCGACGAAGGCGTAGGTCGTCAATGCGAACGTGCGGCCCGACCGCCGCAGCCCGCGCAGGTTGGCCAGGCAGATCAGCACGACCGCCGCCAACGTGATCTCCAGGTGATAGGGCCGCAGCGGGGGAATCGCCGACACCACCGCCACTGTCGCCGCCGCGGGCTGCACCGCCACGGTCACCACGTAGTCGATCAGCAGCGCCGCCGCAGCAACCTGCGCCACCCGCGGACCGAAGTTCTCCCTCGCGACCGTGTAGGAACCGCCGGCCCGCGTGTAGGCCATCACGACCTCCCGGTACGACGCGCACACCAGCGCGAGAATCACCAAGATGACACCGGTGATCGGGAGCACCAACGCGTACGCCGCCATGCCGGCCGCCGGGAGCAGCTCGACCATGATCTGCTCGGTGCCGTACGCCGTCGATGAGATCGCGTCCGGCGAAAGCGCGCCGAGGGCAATGTGATTCGGCAGTCTCTCGCCGTCCAGCTGGTCGGTGGTCAACGGCTCCCCGAGGAAAAGCCGTTTGCACTTGTCGGTGAAGGAGAGCGGTATCTCGCCACTCGGTTGCGTCACAACATCCCTTTCTCGAGACCGGATTGCCTCATCCCGCGCGGGTGACCTCGGCGATGCGGGACTCGATGTCATAAGGCACGATCTGCGCGGCCGCGCCCGGGATCCGGCTGACCGCCCGGGCGATCTTGTCCGCGGTGCGATCGTGCAACAGGCGGCCCACGAGCGGCGAGTAGGTCCGGCGTGGCAGCAGGACGGTCGCCTTGGTATCCGGATGCTCGTTGAGCACCCGCAGGACCAATTCATGGGCGGCCCGACTCAGGTGCCGATCCGGACAGTCGATCAGGCGCAGCGGGGTGTCGTGTTCGAAAACCTCCCAGCGCTGCGACAACCGCGCTGCGTGATCCGAGTCGACCACGAAGTGCACGACGGTGAGCTCGTCGGCGTGAAGTCCGTTCGCGTATCGCATGGCCTCGACCTCCGCGAGGTCGACGGAGTCCACGAAGACGAATACCCGGTGCCGCGTGTATCGGGAGAGGACCGGCTTTTCCGTGCGCGACATCTCCAGCACGGACGCCTCCACGCGGTACTGCCGGTTGAGTCGCATCAACCCCAACACCAGTAGCGGGAATACGACGACGATGAGCCACGCGCCCTCGGTGAACTTGGCCACCGCGAAGATGCCCACCACGATCGTCGACAGGATCCCGGCCGACAGGTTGACCGCCGCCTTGCGCCGCCAGCCCGGGCCGCGCTCGGACAGATAGTGTTTGGTCATGCCGTAGCCGGCCATCGAGAAGCCGGTGAACACACCGATCGCGTAGAACGGCACCAATGCGTCAACCGAGCCGCCGGTGATGAGCAGCAGCGCGACCGACAGCGCGGTCAGGGCGATGATGCCGTTGGAGAAGACCAGTCGATGGCCGCGCTTCATCAACGGGCGGGGCAAAAAGCGGTCTCCCGCAACGAAATTGGCCAGCGCGGGGAAGCCGTTGAAGCTGGTGTTACCACCGGTGTAGAGGATGGCCGCGGTCGACGCCTGCACCAGGATGTACAAGACGTTGCCGACTGCTCCGTGGCCGAAGACCGCCCGGGCGATCTCGGACAGCATCGACGGGTATCCGTCGGAGTACGGGACGGCGTGGGTCACATGTGTCAGCCAGGCCACTCCCGCCAGCAGGAACGCGAGAATGCAGGCCATGATCGTCATCACCCGGCGGGCGTTGATGCCCTCCGGCTTGCGGAAGGTGGTGACCGTATTCGAGATGGCTTCCACCCCGGTCAGTGACGAGCCGCCGTTGGCAAACGCACGCAACACGATCAACAGCGTCGCGCCCATCACCAGGCCGCTGCCCTGGTGGACGGGCACCGCTCCGGCGATGTGCTGGGGATCGTAGACCGGCAGGTTGCCGATCAGTTCACGAATGACGCCGACCACGATGGTCAGCGAGACCATGGCCACAAAGGCGTAGGTGGGCAACGCGAAACGCGCGCCGGCTTCCCGCAACCCGCGCAGGTTGGCAAAGCACATCAACAGCACCATGCCGACCGTGATCTCGAGGCTGTAGGGGCCAAGGACCGGTAGCGCCGAGGCCACCGCCACCGTGCCCGCCGCGCATTGCACCGCGACGGTGACGACGTAGTCAATCAGCAGGGCGGCCGCGGCGACCTGCGCCACCCGGGGACCGAAGTTCTCCCGCGCAACGACGTAGGACCCACCGGACCGCGTATAGACCATCACCACCTGGCGGTAGGACGCGGCGACCAGCACCAGGATCAAGAGAATGACCCCGGTGATGGGAAGCAACAGGGCGAACGCGGCCATCCCCGCCGCCGGCAGCAGCTCGATCATGATCTGCTCGGAGCCGTAGGCGGTCGATGAGATCGCGTCGGGTGAGAGCACGCCGAGCGCGACCGGGTTGGACAACTTCTCGTGCTCGAGCTGCGAGTTGATCAGGGGTTTACCGAGCAAGCCTCGTTTGCAGACGTCGGAGAACGACGACGACCATGCCTTGTGATCAACGGTCCGTCGCTCAGCCAAAGGTGTTGCCACAGGCGATATTCCTTCCCCCAAGCATGACATTTGCCCCCTTCGATCCGGGAACCCGCCGAAAGAGTATCTGCCACAATTGTTTTTGTCGCCCTACCGTCCGCGACCTAGAAGAACAAACACAGGAGATTGGCAGAATAATTGCCAGGACACTCCCAGCGGGGTGACCTGGATGTAACAAACAAGCGCCAATCGGTAATGCAGATGCCTTTCTCTGGCACCCGGGACGGCTCGAAAAGTCCGACGCGAAACCCGTTGTGATGTATGGCACTTGGTAGCCGACACCCAGCCCGCCGCGCCGAGGAGCCGATGACCAGCATCACCACAGGAACGTCAAAGGTGTTGTACAGCAAATCTTCTAACACGGCTGACCGCCACCACTAATATAGCAATTCACACAAGTCATGGTTGTATTAATTGAGTTCTGTTGCGCTCCAGCGCAATCGGAGGGCGTATTTGTACGCTCCGGGCCTCTGCTCTTGCACGGTGGATGCGTTCAGTCTCACCGCACTCCAAATCTGTCTGTTAGCATCGAATTAGATCTCCATTTCCTTGGAGTAGCGCGTGACACCCGCCTAAGCGAAATAAGTGCTTGTGCCACATGGGTTTCGCGTCTCTGCACCACCGGACGCATGGAGAAAACCAATCCAGGTCGACGTTCACCGGAGGGTAGTAATTGTTTCGCGGAGGGATAGGACCTCATGAGCCAGTGCATCATCGTCAGCGGTGATGACGCGCTCGCGTCGACGATCGTCGATGAGCTGAAGCGGGCGGGCGCGCGCGTCGCCAGGCTTCTCGATTCGGAACTCGCGGGCGCCCGGGTCAAGACCCAGCTCGCCAGGGCGGGCGTCACCACGGCGTCCGCTGTCGTGTGCGCGGGAGACGACGACGCGACGAACCTGGAGATTGCGCTGCTGGCGCGGAAGGCCAACCCGGACATCCGTGTGGTGGCGCGGGTGGCCAACGACGTGTTGCGCGAAGCGGTCGCTGCCGACGAGGGGCCCAGCTCCATCCTGGGCGTCGCGGATCTGGCGGGGGCCGCGGTCGTCGAGGCGTGCCTGGCACGCACCACACATCCCTTCGAAGTGGCAGGTATCGAATTCGTGGTCTTCGGCGCCGAGGCGCCGTTCGACGCGTCGCTGCGCGAGATCTATGGCGACCTCGCCCCGGTCGCGATGGTGCACAACGAGGACGCCGACCACCCCGGTGAGGTCGTGGTGTGCCCCGGGCGCGATTTGCGGGTCAACGCCGGCGACTGGACGGCAATGATCGGCACCACCGAGGAGGCGGCCGCCTGCGGCGTCAAGGTGCCACGTAACCCGAAGATGCGGTCGCGCCAATCCCGGCTGCGCCGTGTCCTCTACGCGGTGCGGGCCCTGCCCAACGAGGTCAATCCCGCTTTCTACCCGCTGATAGCCGCCCTCGTCCTCTTGATCATCAGCTCGACGACCCTGCTGCACTTTTCCTACACCCACCCAGGCATGTCCTGGACCGACGCTTTCTACTTCACCAACGAGACCATCACCACGACCGGATACGGCGACTTCAGCTTCGCCAAACAGCCGACCTGGCTGCGCCTGTACGCCGCCGTGCTGATGTTGGCCGGCGTCACCACCACCGCATTGCTGGTCGCCTTCATCGCCGATGTGCTGCTGTCGCGCCGATTCCTCACGTTGTCCGCCCGCCCGCGGGCGCGACACCTGCGCAACCACATCATCGTGGTGGGGTTGAGCGCGCTGGGGGTCCGGGTCGTGACCGACCTGACCGACGCGGGCTACGACGTGGCGGTGATCGAGCGCGACCCGAACAACCCCTTCCTGTCGACGACGGCCGACCTCGACGTGCCGGTTATCTTCGGGGACGCGACATTGCGCCAGACGATGGAAGCCGCCCGGGTGGACACCGCTCGGGCGGTGGCGGTGCTGACCCGAGACGACATGGTCAACATCGAGACGGGAATCGTGGTCCGCGAGATGTTGGGTTCCGAACCGGCACCCGTCGGCAACCGGTGGAGCAAGGTTCCGCTCGTGTTGAGGGTGTACGACCACGACCTGGGCTCGGCGGTCGCGCAGCGGTTCGGATTCGAAAACGTCCGTTCCACAGTCGAACTGGCCGCGCCCTGGTTCATCGGCGCGGCAATGGGCCTGCAGGTGCTCGGGACGTTCTCGGTGGGGAACCGGTCGTTTCTGATCGGCGGGATGTATGTGCAGGCCGGTAGCGAACTCGACGGTCTGCAGATGTTCGAGGTGTCTACGCAAACGCGGGTGATCGCGGTCACCCGCGACGACGCCCCGGTTCGGCTGCACCCGCGCCGCGATTCCCGGCTAAGCGCCGGTGACACCGTCTACCTGGTCGGTCCGTACCGGGAGCTCATCGCCACCCTCCGCAAGGGGCAGCCCGCGCCCCAGCCGATCACGGATGACCAACAGGCTGGTCGTGATTGCGGTTGCGACGAACCAGCAGCGGTTTCGAATGAAGACAACGTTCGCCGCCTGGAACCGATCAGAGGAGCGCGCGGTATAGCCAGCCATTGACCACAGCACAACGTTCGTCGACCCGCGGGCCGCAAGCCCGGGTCGCGACCGCGCGGCGCAGGGCCGCCGCGCATCAACAGCAAATCATGCAGGGGGAAAGGCTTTGTCGTCCACAATTCGCACGATCGGCATCGGTGCAGGCATCCTCCGGTCGGCTGAATAGGCACCCGAATGGATTTTGCGACGCTACCGCCCGAAGTCAACTCGGGCCTGATGTATGCCGGTCCGGGGTCGGGGCCGATGCTTGCCGCCGCCGCGGCATGGGAATCGGTTGCGGCGGAATTGCATTCGACGGCCAGCTCGTATGAATCGGTGGTTTCCGGTCTTACCGCCGGACCGTGGCTGGGGCCGTCATCGGTGATGATGGCCGCCGCCGCCAACTCCTACGTGGCGTGGTTGAGCGGCACCGCCGCGCAGGCGGAGCAGACCGCTGCGCAAGCCACTTCGGCCGCCGCCGCCTACGAGGCCGCGTTCGCGGCGACGGTGCCGCCGCCGGAGGTCGCGGCCAACCGCAGCCTGCTCGCGGCGCTGGTCGCCACGAATCTGTTGGGGCAGAACACCCCCGCGATCGCCGCCACCGAAGCCCAATACGGCGAGATGTGGGCGCAAGATGCGGTGGCAATGTACGGCTACGCGGGGTCAGCGGCGGCGGCCACCCAGCTGACGCCATTCACCCCGCCCCAGCAGAACACCGACCCCGTCGGATCGGCTACGCAGGCAAGCGCGCTGAGCCAGGCCGCCGAGCTGCCCGCCGGGTCGGCGGCCTCGACGACCGGGGCGGCGGGCGGCGCGGCGTCCGCGCTGGGGGTGAACACACCGTTGGACCTGATCAACGTCGGCGCCGACGCGATCGCCTACGGTGTCGACGCCCCGCTGGCCCCACTGGGAGCGGTGTCGATGCCCATCGACCTCGTCGGCGCGGAAACCGGTCTGCACACGGACGACATCGTCAGCGACTGGGATGCGAACGGCGCGCCCCTGTCGATAGTCAGGTCAGTGACGCCGCCAGACGCGGTGGCCACGCCGAATGTGTTGTCGCGCACGGTGTCCGCCGGTCTCGGCGAGTCCGACTCAATCGGCCGCCTTTCCGTTCCACCCACCTGGGCGGCGGCGACCCCGGCGGTACGCCCGATCGCGTTGGCGCTCCCGGCCGCGCCCGCCGCTGCGGCCGTCGCGGCGCCGAGCCTCGAGAGCACGTTCGGCGAGATCGCCCTGGCCGGCACGGCCGGACGCGCCATCCGCGAGGCGTTCGCGGGTAACCGTGTCCGCGTGCCGTTCGCCGCGGAACCGGTCGGCCGCCAGTCCACTGGCGCGGAAAAGGCGGAAGAAGGGCCCGCGGAGGACGAGCCGCGCACCGTGGTGACGGGGATCGCCGCCGAGATCCGCGAGTTCGCCAGGCTGCGCGACGAGGGGTTGATCTCCGACGAGGAATACATCGAGCAGAGAAATCGTCTGCTGGGGCGCTGAACCGTTAGAAGTTCAGCCCGGAGAACATGATCCGGTTCGGGTCGTACCTCTGCCGCACGGTCGTCAGCCGGGACAGGTTCGAGCCGAAGTAACGCGCCGGGGCGGCGTTGGCCTCCAGGTAATTGACGTATCCCCCGACCGAGATCTGTTGCACCGCTTGGTGTGCGGAGGTCAGCCAGGTGTTCGCGGCGGCGACCTGGCTGCCCGTGGGTTCGACGTACCACTGCAGAACCGCCGACTGATTGCGCCACGGGAACGCGGTGTCGCCCGGGGCCACGTCGGCGACGGCACCACCGAGGGGGTCGACGAGGACCGACGCCTGTCCGGCGCCGGCGGGCCACTGCCCGATCGCGGTAGCAATCGCGTGCGCCGCAGCGGAATCCACCGGGCCGATGACGTCCGACCCGGCCACGAACGAGCGCGCCGGAGGGTTGGAACTGCCGCCGGCCAGGAACATCACCAGATCCGTGCGGTTCATCGTCTTGTTCGACACGGCGGTCGGCGCCACCCCCACCGCGGACTTGATCGCGTCGGCCACGCCCGAGCCCGCTCCCGCGGGACAGGTCGCCAGCACGTGGCAGTTCGGGGCGGAGCCGATCATGAGATCCACGATGCCCCAGGCGTTTCGGTCCGCGCCGTTGAGCCAGGACTGCCACCCGACCAGCACCTGCGTGGCCGACGCGGGCGGGAAGTCGAGCCGCACGACGTCGCTGTCCGAGGTGGCGAAGGTGGAGAACGTCATCGACGTCGTCACGCCGAAATTGCCGCCGCCGCCGCCCCGGAGCGCCCAGAACAGATCCGGGTTGTCGTTGGCGGAAGCCGTTACCACGTCCCCGCTGGGCAACACCACCGTGGCGGACTGCAGCGCGTCACAGGTCAGGCCCGCGTGCCGGGTGTCGGGCCCGATGCCGCCACCGAGAGCGAGCCCCGCGACGCCGACGGTGGGGCAGGTGCCGCTGGGGATCGCGCGCCCGGCACCGGTCAACGCCTGGTGGATGGCGTACAGGGTGGTCGCGGGGGTCACGGTGAGGTTGTTGCCGTCGAAGTTGGCGCCACCGGGAAGTCCACGCAGGTCGAGCACCATCGTGCCGTTCGCGGCGGACGCACCGACGTAGGAATGGCCGCCGCCGCGGGGCGCGATCTTGAGGTTGTTGGCCGTCGCGAACGCGATCGCCTTCTGCACATCCGCCTGTGACGAAACCGTCACCACCGCAGCGGGAGAGGAACTGTCGTAAAACGAGTTGAAAACCTTTTTGCTGGTTGAGAATTGGGCACTGTTGGCGGGCAGCACGACGCTGCCGCCGATGGAGGACGCCAGGCCGCCCCAACCGGCCGGGGGGTCGGCGGCCGCGCGCGAGGTGCCGAAAACGGCGCCGGTGGCCAACATTCCGACGGCGCTGCGTAGAAACGCGTGGCGCGAGATGCCGCGCTGCAAGGACGGGTCCAGGGGACGGCTGCGATTAGTCGTCATGTGCGGAGATTCTTAAACATTTCTCACGCAAAAGCGCGGCACCGGCGCCCGTGTCAGATCACAGTGTGGAATCGATCCGTCGAGCGGCTTGACGAGGCACGCGGCGCAATAATCGACGCCGCGGCCGCCACCGGGCCACAAAACGCTTATTTGTGCGAACCTTTACCCCACCGTGTCGCAAACGTGACAGTGATAGCTCAGAGTTCACAACGTGATTCGAGTGCATCCGGCGCACTCCACGACCGAGGGGGAGGCCGCATGAAGGCACCGGGACGAACGAACCGCTGGATCGGGGTCTTTCGGAACCAGCCCCTGACCGTTCGTCTGCTGGCCGCGGCCGCCGCCCTGCTCACCGCGGCGTCGGCGCTGGCCGCGCCGGTGCGGGCGGACAATCCCGACGACAACTTCATCGACGCGCTCAACCACGCCGGCATCGACTTCGGCGAACCCGGGAACGCGATGTCCGTGGGCCAGTCCATCTGCCCGATGCTCTCCCAGCCGGGCGGCAACTTCGCCGCGGCCGCGTCCAGCGTC
The DNA here is from genome assembly GCF_001666895.1 of Mycobacterium sp. E3298. NCBI lineage: Bacteria > Bacillati > Actinomycetota > Actinomycetes > Mycobacteriales > Mycobacteriaceae > Mycobacterium > Mycobacterium sp. E3298. The sequence continues at coordinate 3,292 of NZ_LZJB01000412.1, read as the reverse complement.
TCCGGCCGGGGCATGTCACCCGCCATGGCGCGGATGTTCACCACGATCGCGATACAGACCTACTGTCCCGAGCAGATGGCGAACCTGGCCAGTGGCAATCTGTCCGTCCCGCAGATGCCGGGCATGCCCGGCATGGGGGGACAACTGCCCGGCATGGCGGGGCAGCTACCCGGAATGGCCGGGCAAGTGCCCGGACTGCCGCGGCAGATCCCGGCCGTGCCGGGTATCTAACCGGTGCCCAGCGGGTCGATGGTCCACGCGATATAGACCATCGCCGCGGCGACGGTCGCGGTGGTGACGAAGTCGATTCCCTTGCTGCGCACCACCAGAAGGCCGGACCGCTCGTCGGAGAGCACCAGCCGCAGCGCGGCCGCCAGGCCGACGCCGATGCCGATCAGCAGCGAACCGCGCCGCCAGAAGTTGGCCCCGACCAGTGCGAGTGCGGTGGCGAAAGTCAAGCCCACCAGCAGGATTGGCCACTGGGCCCGGACCACGGACCGCGCGCTCATGCCCGTTCGGCGAGCTCGACGACGTTGCTCAGCAGGAACGCCCGGGTCAACGGGCCGACACCGCCGGGGTTCGGCGACACGTGCCCGGCCACCTCCCACACGTCGGGGTGCACGTCGCCGACCAACCCGTCCTCGGTTCGGCTGACGCCCACGTCGACGACCGCGGCGCCCGGGCGCACCATGTCGGCGGTCAGCATGTGCGGCACCCCGACGGCGGCCACCACGATGTCCGCCTGCCTCGTGTACGCGGCGAGATCGCGAGTCCCGGTGTGGCACAACGTCACCGTGGCGTTCTCGGAACGGCGCGTCAGCAGCAGCCCCAGCGGGCGGCCGACCGTCACACCGCGGCCGATGATCACCACATGCGCCCCGGCGATCTCGACGTCGTAGCGGCGCAGCAGGTGCACGATCCCGCGGGCGGTACACGGCAGCGGCGCCGGAACGCTGAGCACCAACCGGCCCAGGTTCGTCGGGTGCAGACCGTCGGCGTCCTTATTCGGGTCGACCCGCTCCAGGGCCGCGTTCTCGTCGAGATGTTTCGGCAACGGCAACTGCACGATGTAACCGGTGCAGTCTGGGTTCGCGTTCAGCTCGTCGATGGTTTCTTCCAGCGTCGCGGTGCTGATGTCGGCGGGCAGGTCCCGGCGGATCGACGTGATCCCGACCTTGGCGCAGTCCGCGTGCTTGCCCCGGACGTAGGCCTGCGACCCGGGATCGTCACCGACCAGGATGGTGCCCAGCCCGGGGGTGCGGCCCGACGCGGTCAGGGCGGCGACCCGTTGTTTGAGGTCGACAAAGATCTCGTCGCGGGTGGCCTTGCCGTCCAGTGTGATTGCGCCCACGCCTGACAGTCTGGCACGGCGGGCGACTCCTACGTCGACGGCAACCCGTCCTGCAGGCGCATCGCGAGACATAACCCAGTGCGAGCGGAATCGGCGAGTCGTCGCCACTGGTTATGTGTCGCGGAGCGGGAAGGTGGCTTCGCCGGGCTTGCGGCCGCCATTAAGCTCCGGATATGTCAACCCCTCCGGACGTGTTCAGCCCGGCCAAGCTCGGCCCGATCACGCTGCGCAACCGCACCATCAAATCGGCCACCTTCGAGGCCCGCACGCCCGACACCCTGGTGACCGACGACCTGATCGAATACCACCGGCTGCCCGCCGCGGGCGGCGTGGGCATGACGACCGTCGCCTATTGCGCCGTCTCCCCCGGCGGCCGCACCGAGGGCAACGGGATCTGGTTGCGGCCGGAGGCGGTGCCCGGATTCCGCCGGCTCACCGACGCGATTCACGCCGAGGGCGCGGCGGTGAGCGCGCAGATCGGCCACGCCGGTCCCGTCGCCAACGCCAAGACCAACAAGGCCAGGGCGCTGGCCCCGGTGCGGTTCTTCAACCCCATCGGGATGCGGTTCGCCAAGAAGGCGAGCCGTGAGGACATCGACGACGTCATCGAGGGGCACGCCAACGCGGCGCGGCTGGCCATCGAGGCCGGCTTCGACGCGGTCGAAATCCACTTGGGCCACAACTACTTGGCCAGCTCGTTTTTGTCGCCGCTGATCAACCGCCGCACCGACGAGTTCGGCGGATCGCTGGAGAACCGTGCGAAGGTGGCCCGCGCCATCGTCATGGCCGTGCGCCGCGCGGTGGAAAAGGAGGGCACGCCGATCGCGGTCACCGCCAAGCTCAACATGACCGACGGCGTCCGCGGCGGAATCTCCATCGAGGAATCGCTGACCACCGCCAAGTGGCTGCAGGACGACGGCGGGCTGGACGCGATCGAACTCACCGCGGGCAGCTCCCTGGTCAACCCGATGTACCTCTTCCACGGTGACGCACCGCTCAAGGAGTTCGCCGCGGCGTTCAAGCCGCCGCTGAGTTGGGGCATGCGCATGACGGGCAAGAAGTTCCTGCGCGAGTACCCCTACCGCGAGGCCTATTTGTTGCGGCACGCCAAGCTGTTCCGCGCCGAGCTGACGATGCCACTGATCCTGCTCGGCGGCATCACCAACCGGGAAACCATGGACCTGGCGATGGCGGAGGGGTTCCAATTCGTCGCGATGGGCCGGGCGCTGTTGGCCGAGCCCGACCTGATCAACCGGATCTCCGCCGATGGTGCCGCGCACAGCGTGCATTCCGCGTGCACGCACTGCAACAAGTGCATGGCCACCATCTACACCCGCACCCAGTGCGTGGTCACGGGCGCCCCCGATCTGCTAGCGCGCTGACGATGCGCGCCGCATAGCGGCGTGAGGAGGAAGCGGGCAATCCGACCCAGCGCGCTGACGAGAGCGGCCCCGCATACGCACATTTGGGGCTCAGGGTCGCCTTGGTTTCACGCGATACAGTTGGTTCGATGAGTGCACCAGCCCCGCCCGTCCTGACCGTTCGTTATGACGGGTCAGAACGCACCTTTGCCGCCGGTCACGACGTCGTGGTCGGGCGGGATCTGCGCGCCGACATGCGCATCACCCACCCGCTCATCTCCCGCGCGCACCTGTTGCTGCGCTTCGACCAGGGCCGGTGGCTGGCGATCGACAACGGTTCGCTCAACGGCACTTTCGTGAACGGCCGGCGGGTGCCGGTCGTCGACATCCACGACGGTCAGTGCCTCAACATCGGGAACCCGGACGGGCCGCAGCTGATGTTCGAGGTCGGGCGGCACCAGGGGATGGCGGGGCGCCCCCCGCAAACCGAATCGATGGGCATCCCGGTGGCCGCGCATCCGTCCGGGACGGCGTGGTCGGCCGCGCCGGCCGGCCCACCCGTCGCCGGCCCACCCGTCGC
>NZ_LZJB01000411.1:0-4796 GCF_001666895.1 Mycobacterium sp. E3298 | reverse complement strand
GCCGGGTAGCCGATGATGGTGCGCAACTCGATGAACGACGGCCGGTCGGTGACGGCCTTGGCGTTGGCGATGGCCTCCTCGATGCCGACGACGTTCTCGCCGCCCTCGACCCTTTGCACGTGCCAGCCATAGGCCTCGTAGCGCGCGGCGGTGTCCTCGCACAGCGCGATGTTGGTGTCGTCCTCGATCGAGATCTGGTTGTGGTCGTAGAAGACGATCAGGTTGCCCAGCTGCTGGACGGCGGCCAGCGAGGAGGCTTCCGAGGTGACGCCCTCCTCGATGTCACCGTCGGAGGCGATCACGTAGATGAAGTGGTCGAACGGGCTGGTGCCCGGGGCGGCGTCCGGGTCGAACAACCCGCGTTCGTAGCGCGAGGCCATCGCCATGCCCACCGCCGAGGCCAGACCCTGGCCGAGCGGACCCGTGGTGATCTCAACGCCCTTGGTGTGCCGGAACTCCGGGTGTCCGGGTGTCTTGGATCCCCACGTGCGCAGCGACTCGATGTCGGACAGCTCCAGGCCGAACCCACCCAGGTAGAGCTGGATGTACAGCGTCAGGCTGCTGTGCCCGCAGGACAGCACGAAGCGGTCGCGCCCCAGCCAGTAGGTGTCGCTGGGATCGTGCCGCATCGTCCGCTGAAAGAGCGTGTACGCCAGCGGAGCCAGGCTCATCGCCGTTCCGGGATGTCCGTTGCCGACCTTTTGCACCGCGTCGGCGGCCAGCACCCGAATCGTGTCGACGGCGGCCGAGTCGATCTCGGACCAGTCATCGGGGAGGTGCGGTTGGGTCAGCGTAGAGATCTCTTCGAGTGTGGTCACAGACTCAGTCCTTGGGGTCATCGAGCTGATCAATCCCACCCTAGTGCGGTAGGGCCGGCTCTTGCAGTGCTGGATTTCGGGTACCCGCCACCGGCTGATGTGAAAATTACGCGGTGGCCGTCGACCCGTAACATCCAGTTCGGAAATCTGGGAGAAGTCTCTCGTGATTGGACCCTGCGGGCAGGCCGTCACCGGCCCTCGGTCTACCATCTTGTGTAGTAGATGCTGCGCGCTGTTGCGACCCCAAGGAGTTATTGCGTGAGCGTTCGCGGGCGCGTCGCCCCGAGCCAAGTACCGAGCCGAGTACACGGCACGGTGCTGGCGTACCTGGCGCTGACCAAGCCGAGGGTCATCGAGCTGCTGCTCGTCACCACCATTCCGGCCATGTTGCTCGCCCACCGCGGCGCCGTGAACCCGCTGCTGATCCTCAACACGTTGATCGGCGGGATGCTGGCCGCCGGGGGAGCCAACACGCTCAACTGCGTGGCCGACGCCGACATCGACAAGGTGATGAAGCGCACGGCGCGCCGGCCGTTGGCCCGGGCCGCCGTCCCGCGCAGCCATGCGCTGGTGTTCGGTTTGGCGCTGTCGGTGGGGTCGTTCTTCTGGCTGTGGTGGACGACGAACATGTTGTCGGCGCACCTGGCCAGCGCCACCATCGCCTTCTACGTGCTGGTCTACACGCTGCTGCTCAAGCGCCGCACTTCGCAGAACGTCGTGTGGGGCGGCGCGGCCGGCTGCATGCCCGTGATGATCGGCTGGTCGGCGGTAACCGGCACCGTCGGCTGGCCGGCGTTGGTGATGTTCGCGATCATCTTCTTCTGGACGCCGCCGCACACCTGGGCGCTGGCCATGCGCTACAAGGACGACTACAAGGCGGCCGGCGTGCCGATGCTGCCCGCCGTGGCCACCGAGCGTCAGGTGACCAAGCAGATCCTGATCTACACCTGGCTGACGGTGGCGGCGACGCTGGCGCTGGCGCTGGCCACCGGCTGGCTCTACGCCGCGGTCGCCTTGGTGGCCGGGGTGTGGTTCCTGGCGATGGCCCACCAGTTGTACGCCGGGGTGCGCGCCGGCGAGCCGGTCAAGCCGCTGCGGTTGTTCCTGCAATCGAACAACTATCTGGCGGTGGTGTTCTGCGCGTTGGCGGTCGACTCGGTGATCGCCCTGCCGCACCTGTTCTGACAGCGGCTCGGACCTACGGCAGCAGCACGATCGAGCCGGCTGTCTTGCGGCCCTGCAGATCCTGGTGGGCGCGGGTGGCTTCGGCCAGCGGGTAGCGGCCGCCGACTTCGATGGTGATCGCCCCGCCGGCGATCGCGTCGAACAATTCCTCTGCGCGCCAGCTGAATTCCTGGCCGGTGCGGATGAAGTGGGCCAGCGACGGCCGGGTCAGGAACACCGAGCCCGCGGCGTTGAGGCGCTGCGGATCGAACGGCGGAACGGGCCCGCTGGCCGCGCCGAACAGCGCCAGTGTGCCCCGCACCGCCAGGCTGGCCAGGCTGGCGTCGAAGGTGGTGGCACCCACGCCGTCGTACACGGCCTCGACGCCGGCGCCGCCGGTGAGCCCGCGGATCTGCCTGCCGAAGTCGTCCGCGTCGTCGGGGTAGGACAGCACCTCGTCGGCGCCGGCCTGCCGGGACAGCCGGGCCTTCTCCGGCGTGGAGACCGTGGTGATGACCCGCGCGCCGAGCAGGTGCGCCCATTGCGTCAGGATCAGCCCGACCCCGCCCGCTCCGGCGTGCACCAGCACGGTGTCGCCGGCCTGCACCGGATACACCGACTTCAACAGGTAGTGCGCGGTCAGGCCCTTCAGCAGCACCGACGCGGCCACGTCGGAGGTGACGCCGTCCGGCACGTGTGCCGTCAAAAACGCTGGGGCCGTGGCGTACTCGGCGTAGCCGCCGGCCGCCGACGCGCTGACCACGCGCTCGCCGACGCGAAAGCCCTCCACGCCGTCACCGGTCGCCTCGACGGTGCCGCACAATTCGGAACCGAGGATGAACGGCAGCTCGCGCGGGTACTGCCCCGAGCGGAAGTAGGTGTCGATGTAGTTGACGCCGATCGCCTCGGCCTTGATCAGCACCTCGCCGGGCCCGGGCGTGGGCCGGGGTGCGTCGACGTAGCGCAGCACCTCGGGGCCGCCGGTTTCGCTGACTTCGATTGCGTGCATGTGCTTATCATGCCCGGGCATGAAACTCGCCCGTCCGGACATCTTCCATCCCCGCATCGTGTTGGCGGGCGGTCCGCGCCATCCCGACGACGCCGGCCTGGTACCCGCGCTGCGCACCCGCGGGCTGCACGCCCGCTGGCTGTCCTGGGACGATCCCGAGGCCCTCGACGCCGACCTGGTGATTCTGCGCGCCCCCGCGGACCGGCGTGACGAGTTCCTCGGGTGGACGCGGAGGGTGCGCCACCTGCTCAACCCGCCGGACGCGGTCGCTTGGAACCTCGATGAGCGGTATCTGCGCGACCTGGAGGCCGACGGGGTGCCGACGCTCGCGGGCGGGACGGCGCGGGCGGCGTTGATCTTTCTCGGCGGCGAGCAGTCACATGCCTGGCCGGTCGAGCCGGACGTCGAGTCGTGGGAGCTCGGGTACGCCGCGCTGGCGGCCGCCGCCGAGCGCACCGGAATCGCCGTCCGCGACCTCCTGTACGCGCGCGCCGACGTCGCCGAGGGGCGGCTGGTGGGGCTCGACCTCGTCGCGCCGTCGCTGGGCTGGCGGCACCTGGGCGCCGACGACCGCGAGCGCGCCCAGCGCGACTTCGCGCTGGCCGTGGAGTCAGCCTGCGAGCGGCTCGGCCTCGGCCCGTTCTCGCATCGACGCCCATAGCGCGGCGGTGGCGGCCGTGCAGGCCGCGGCCCCGGCCACGTGCAGGGCGACCAGCGCGGCGGGTACGCCGGTGAAGTACTGCGCGGTGCCGACGACGGCCTGCGCGCACACCAGGGCGAGCAGAACGATCAGCCGCCGCAGGATCGGCCGGGCGGCGCGCACCGCCAGTAGCCCAAAGCCCAGCCCGACCAGCAGCGCGAGGTAGGCGACCAGCAGCGAGGAGTGGGCATGGACCAGGGTGTCGACCGCGACCTTGAGCCGGGGGACGGTTCGGGTGGGGCTGCGGTCACCCGCGTGCGGCCCGGCGGCCGTCACCAGCGTGCCCGTGACGAGCACCACGGCCAGGTCCAGCCCGATCAGTGCGGTCAGGGCACGCAGCGGCCGGGGGACCCGCCGGCGCACCATGCCGTCGTCGGGCTCGCCGATCTTGACGTAGAGCAGCACCGACAGCCACACCATCGTCATCGAGGTGAGCAAGTGAATCGCGACGGTCCACCACAGCAGGCCGGTGCGCACGGTGATACCGCCGATGACCGCCTGCACCACCGTCGACACCGGCATCAGCCACGCGTACACGAGGACCTCGGTGCGGCGCCGGGCCCGGATCACGGCCAGCACGGCCAGTGCCGCGGCGACGACCACCGCGAAGGTGATCATGCGATTGCCGAATTCGACCGCCTGGTGGATGCGCGGCACCTCGGCGTGCGCGACGGGGGTGAAGCTGCCCGGGAAGCACTGCGGCCAGGTGGGGCAGCCCAGGCCCGAGGCCGTGACGCGGACGATCGCCCCGGTGACGGCGATACCGCCCTGGGTGAGGATGACGGCCGCGGCGATGATTCGCTGGGCGCGCACGCTGGGATTGGGGAGCAGGTCCACCAGCCGCATCAGCGTTCGTCCCACGGGCATGGCCCGATGGTAGGCCAATGAAAACTACGTCCTGTAGTAAGCCCTGGCGTCGCGAGACGTAAACGACGCACACCCGGCGCGGCGTGTCGTGTGCGTGGTTTACGTGTCGCGAGCGCCCCGCGGCGATCTCAGGTGAATCGGAACCAGCGCAGCGCCGCCAGCGCCGCGACCGCGCCCCACGCCGCCAGGACGGCGATGCCGAACCAGTCGACCGACAGGACCATCGCCCGCGACAGGG
>NZ_LZJB01000410.1:0-546 GCF_001666895.1 Mycobacterium sp. E3298 | reverse complement strand
CTCGCCATCCAGTCGCAAGAGATCTACGACCGCTACATGAAGTACCTGACCGGTTGCGCGAAGCTGTTCCGCCAGGGTTACACCGACGTCGACCAGTTCACGCTGCAAAAGTAGCGGAACGACCCCCAGCTCCTCGCCGCCTACTTCACGAGGGTGAACTGGCCCACATTGCTGATGCCCTTGCGGAAGAAGTCCTCGCAGCCGGTCAGGTACTTCATGTAGCGGTCGTAGACCTCTTGCGACTGGATGGCGATGGCCTCGTCGCGGTTCGCCTCGAGGGCGGCCGCCCAGGTTTGCCGCCCATATATTGAGAGTCCGCTCGTAGTGCTCACCCAGTAATTGCACCTTTTCGACCGAGAATCCGGCGGGCTCAGCGAATTTGAAAATATCTTCCTGCGTCGGCAGCTGGCCGCCCGGAAAAATCTCGGTGAGGATGAACTGCGAGAAGTGCACGATCTCGTGCGTCAGCGTCATGCCCCGCGCCCTGGCCTCCTTGAAGGAGGGGCGAACGATGGTGTGCAGCAACATGATTCCGTCGGACGGCAG
>NZ_LZJB01000409.1:0-13479 GCF_001666895.1 Mycobacterium sp. E3298 | reverse complement strand
GAACTTCTGTTCGGTGTACTCGTCGAGGGCACGCGGCCCGAGCTCACGGCCCAGACCGCTTTGCTTCACGCCGCCGAACGGGAACATCGCATTGACCATGTGCCAGTCGTTGATCCATACCGTGCCGGATTCCAACTCGCGCGCGATAGCCAGTGCCCGTTCGTTGTCGGTGCTCCACACGCCCGCCGACAATCCGTACTCGCTGTCGTTGGCGATCGCGACGGCCTCGGCGTCGTCGGCGTACTCGATCACGACCAGCACCGGCCCGAAGATCTCCTCTCGCGCCACCCGCATGTCGTTGGTTGCGCCGGTCAGGATCGTCGGGGCGACCCAATGGCCATCGGCGAGCCCGGCGTCGGCGGGGACCGCGCCCTGGAACGCGATCTTGCAGCCCTCCTCTTGCCCGAGCGCGATGTACTTCTCCACGCGCGCTTTCTGTTTGGCGGATATCAGCGGCCCGACATCGGTGGCCGGGTCCATCGGATTACCCACGACAAGGGTGGACGCACGGGCGACCAGCCGTCGCACGAACTCGTCGTGAATCGATGCGTGCAGCAACAGCCGGGTTCCGGACTCGCAGGCCTGACCACACATCAGCAGGAATCCGAACAGCGTGCCGTCGACAGCCAGGTCCAGGTCGGCATCGTCGCAAACGATGTTGGCGCCCTTGCCGCCCAACTCCAGGGTGACCTTCTTGACGTTGTCGGCGGCGGCGCGCATCACGGTCTTACCGACTTCGGTCGAGCCGGTGAAAGCCACCTTGCGCACATCGCGGTGTTCGGCGAGCCGGGCGCCGACGACCGGCCCGGATCCCGTGACAACGTTCAGCACCCCCGCGGGCAGCCCGGCTTCGTCGGCCGCCCTGGCCAATTCGAGCAGAGTCAGCGGGGTCTGGTCGTCGGGTTTGAGCACTATCGTGTTGCCGGCCGCCAGGGCGGGGCCCAGCTTCCACACCGCCAGCAGCAACGGAAAATTCCACGGCACGATGCCGGCGCAGACGCCCACGGGCTCGCGACGGAGCAGACCGGTGGCCAGCGTGGGTGCCTCGATCAAGGGGCCGGCTTCCTCGAACGCATACGATCGCGCCTGCGAGGCGAAGTACTTCAGGTGGGCGATCGAGTAGCCCAAGAGAAACGTGCCCGCTGTCCGTGCGGTTGCGCCGTTTTCGCGAACCTGCAGCGCGGTCAACTCGTCGAACCGCGCGGCGAGGTTGCCGGCGATCGCATCGAGGAAACGGGCGCGTTCGTCCGGGGGCGTCAGTCGCCAGACACCGGAGGCATGTGCCGCCCTTGCCGCAGCGACGGCCTCGTCGGCTGCAGCGACATCGCCCCGCGCGACTGTCGCGACCAATTCATTGGTAGCGGGATCGCGCACCTCCAAGCTGCTTGACGCGTCGCGCCAACGCCCGTCGATGTACATCGGATAGTGCGGAATGTCGGTCATGTCTTCCTTATGTTCATCGGATCCGTCGGCGCCAACGTACGAAACTCTTGAATCGATCGGCGGCGTGGTGGGCCGCGCTAACCCCGGCCGGGATCCCCAGCGGGGCAGCAATAATCACGAAAATGATGATGAGGCTCATGAACTGTTCAGAAGCGGATCAGCCCACGCAGATTCACACCCGCGCGCATGTCGTCGTAGCCCTGATTGATCTCTTCGAGCGTGTACTCGCGGGTGACGAGTTCGTCGAGCTTCAGCCGTCCGGCGTGATACAGATCGAGCATGCGGGGGATGTCGTGACGGGGATTCGACGACCCGAAAACCGAACCGCGGACCTGCTTTTCGTACATGATCAAGTCGAACAGCGACATGTCGACGGAGGTGTCCGTCGGGTGCGGGATCGCGGTCATGACCACCCTGCCGCGCTTGCCGACCAGGCTCAACGCCTGCGCTACGTATGCACCCTCAGCCGAGTCGGTGCTGACCACGCATACGTCGGCCATCTGGCCGCGGGTCTGGTCGGTGATCAGGGCGTGGGCCTCCTCGACCGTCGCCGCGGTGTGGGTGGCCCCGAACTCCAGCGAACGGCGGCGTTTGTACTCCACGGGATCGAGCGCGACGATCACGCGTGCGCCCGCGATCCGCGCGCCCTGCACGGCATTCATTCCGATGCCGCCCACACCCATGACCACCACGGTGTCGCCGTCCCGTGCCGCTCCGGTGCGCACCATGCTGCCGTAGCCGGTGGTGACACCGCAGCCGACCAGCGCGGCGGTGTCCAGCGCGGTGGACGGATCGACCTTGATCACCGAGGCCATCGGCACCACGGTGTACTCGGAGAACGTTCCCAGGACGCACATCTGGCCCAGCGCTTGGCCTTTCGCGTGGAATCGGAAGGTGCCGTCGAGTTGCGGTCCGGCGATGATGGCCGCACCGAGCACGCACAGGTTGCTCATCCCGCGCGAACACGGTTCGCAGCGGCCGCAGGCCGGAATGAAACTCAGCACGACCTTGTCGCCCTCGGCCACTTCGGTGACGCCCGGCCCCACCTCGACCACGACGCCCGCGCCCTCGTGCCCGCCGACCACCGGTAGCTGCATCGGCATGTCGCCGGTGACCAGGTGGTCGTCGGAGTGGCACAGCCCGGCGGCGGCCACCTTGACCAGAACCTCGTTCTCCCGCGGCCCGTCGAGGTCGACCTCTTCGACCGACCATTTCTGGTGTAGTCCCCACACCACCGCTGCCTTCGTTTTCATCGAAACCTCCTTGAAGTCAGCGCTTCTCGGGTGTCCAGGTCGCCGGCAGGCTGTTCACACCGTTGATGAAGTTGGCAAGAGCATAGTGGGGCTCGGGCGCTGAGATGTCCGGAATGCGCGTGTAGACCTCGGTCAGCAATGCCTTGAGCATCGTGCGGGCCAGCGCCGCGCCCAGGCAGAAGTGCGGGCCTCCCCCGCCGAAGGCGATGTGCGGGTTGGGGTTTCGCAGAATGTTGAACGAATGGGGTGCGTCGAAGACATCCTCGTCACGGTTGCCCGAGTAGTACCACAGCACGACCTTGTCTCCGGCTTTGATCTGTGAGCCGCGCACGGTGATGTCCTGGGTGGCGGTGCGGCGCATGTGGAGCAGCGGCGATCCCCAGCGCAACACCTCCTCGACGGCGGTGCCGACGCGCCCCTCGACGTCCTCGGCGAGCAGCGCGCGCTGGTCGGGGAACTTCGAGAGGGCGGCGATGGCGTGGGCCGAGGCGTGCCGCGTGGTGTCGTTGGACGCGACGCCCATCAACACGAAGAACGCCTTCAGCTCGTCGTCGGTCATCTTCTTGCCGTCGAACTCGGCCTGCACCATCCACGTCATCAAGTCGTCGCCGGGGTTGGCCCGCCGCTCGGGGATCAGCACCGTTGCCACCTCGTGCAGGTCCATCACAGCGCCCATGAACAGCTCGAGTTCGCTCTGCTCGCCGCGGATGTTCGGGTCGGTCCAGCCCACCAGCCGCTGGGCGGCGGTGACGGCCTTGTCGCGCAGCTCACCGTCGGGCAGCCCGAAGAAGCTGCCGAAGATGCGGCCGGGCAGCTTTACCGACACGAGTTGGACGAAGTCGCCCTCACCAAGGTGCGCCATCTCGCTGACCAGGTCGTGGGCGTGGCCGCGGATCCAGCCTTCCAAGCGGCGCACGTTCTTGGGCTTGAAGGCCTCCGTGGTGATCCCGCGGAGCTGGGTGTGGCGCGGGGCGTCCATGGCGATGAACGACTGCGCGATCTCCACCGCCTCGGGTGCGAAGTCCTCCATCGTGATGCCCTGGGCGGAGGAGAAGATCTCCGGGTGACGGCTGGCCATCCGGATGTCGTCCTGTTTGGTCAGCGACCAGAACCCCCTGGTGTTGAGCTCGGGGGGCAGCAGGTCCGACTCCGCGGGGCGACTCCACGGCACGGGATTCTCCGCGCGCAGGACGGCAAAGGCGGCGTCCCGCTCTTCCGGGGGTCTCGCCCAGAACTCCCGGGCGCTCAGGTCGATGTCTTTGTGGGTGGGCGCGGTCGTGGGTGCGGTCATCAGGGGCCCTTTCTGGCGGTGCGCAGTGGTGCGCGTCACCGCGGCTTCGCCCCCATGCTGGTCAGCGCGACGGCGGTGCGGCATAGGCGCGTGTGCCAATCACTGGCCTGCACGGGCCAGCGCCGGGCACCGCCGATCAGGCGATGGGTGCGCGGAAGGTGGCGATCAGGCCGCCGCCGTCGCGCGCCCCGAATTCGACCCGGCCGCCCATCGCCTCGGCGATCTGCTGCACGATCCACAGGCCGAGCCCGGCGGTGCCCCGCTGGCCGCCCACGCTGACGTATTTGGTGGTCAGCTCGCCAAGGCTTTCGGCCGGGATGCCCGGTCCCCGGTCGGCCACAGTGCAGATCAACTCTCCGCCTTCGCGCGCGCACGCGACGTCGACCGGTTCGCCGCGGCCGTGCCGGGACGCGTTCTCCAGCAGGTTGGTCAGCAGCCGGCGCAGACCCTGGGCGTTGACGGCCACGGCGGTCAGGTCATCGCCGACGCTCAGTCGCAGCCGCGGCACGCCGAGGCCGACCGCGTCGGCGGCCGCGACGATCAGGTCGGCCACGTCGACCCGGCGGACCTTCCCCGCCGAAAACGTCGGGCGGCGACTCAGCGCGACGTCGGAGAGGGCGTCGAGCATGTCGGCGAGGTGGCGCACGTGCCGGGCCACCAGTTGCAGACTGGTTTCCCGGTCGGCCTGCGACATCGGCCGCGCCGAAGTCAGGGCCTCGGTCAGCGCCTCCAGAGACGTGATGGGGGTGCGGAATTCGTGCACCAGAACCTGGAGTCCATCCTGTTGCGACTGGTAGGACCGCAGCAGGCGCGCCCGCAGGTCGCGCTCCTCTTCGGCGGCGGCGTGTTCGGCCTCGGCTTCCACCAGGGCGCGCAGCCGGGAGCGGTGTTCGCGTTCGGCGAGCGTGGACAGCCCCGCGGTGATGACCGCGACGAAGATCAGAAACACCGCCGACCAGCCCGCCAGGAGCGCCGGGGCCGCGGTGGCCGGGAGCCCCGGCGACGAGACCAGCGCGACCGGGATATAAATCGCGCCCAAAAGCACTGCGACCAAGAGGGTTTCACCGAAAGACAGTCGTGCCGCCGAGGCGATCACGGCCAGCGCCAACACCGGGACCACCGGGCTGTACACCCCTCCGCTCAAGGCGATGAGCGCCAGCGTGAACGCCGAGTCGAAGCCGGTGACCAACCATGAATAGCGGGTGCGCCGGACCTCCAGCTGCGGATAGGCCATCACGACGGCCGCGTAGACCATCGCCGCGCCCAACACCGCCAGGGTGGTCGCCGTGTGCTGCCGGAGCCACTGGGGTCCGATCCCCATCAGCACGCCGACCGATACGACGACGGCAACTCGTACCGCGACGACCGTGCGGGCCAGCCCGTAGTCCTCGCCGTCGAAGTCCACCGTGGTTCCGAGGTGATCGAGCGGTCTCACCCAGCTGACCATAGGGTTGGGGTTAGCATCGCGGCAATGACTCGCTCGCCATACGTCGTGGTGATCGTGGATGACCACGAGCTGTTCGCGCAGGGCCTCGCCCTGTTGCTGACCCGCGAGTGGGGCGAACTGTTCAGCGTCGGCGGCCAGACGACCTACGTGGAAGAGGCCGCCGACCTGGTGGCCCGCTGCGACGCGGACGTCGCGATCATCGACCTGTCGATGCCGCCCTTGGGCGGGGTCGCGGCGATCCGGCATGTCAAGGCGCGCCGGCCGAGGACCCGGATCCTGGCGCTGTCGGGTACCGACGACCTGGCACTGGCCGAGGAGGCGTTGCGGGCCGGTGCCGACGGCTTCCTGTCCAAAACCGCGCGGCCCGAGGCGCTGGCGGGGCCCCTATGGACCATCGCGGAGGGCCTGCGGGTCGTCGACGGCGCCCTGCTGGACGCGTTGCTCAGCAACACCCGCAAGCCGCCGTCCGAGCTGCTGGACAATCTCAGCGCCCAGGATCTTCAGCTGTGGACCCTGCTCGCGGCCGGCATGGAGACCGGCGACATCGCCCAGCGGATGCTGGTGTCGGAGCGCACCGCCAAACGCATGGTGGCGTCGCTGCTGCACAAACTCGGGGTCGGCAACCGCATCGCCGCCGCGGCGCTGGCCGGCCGCTACCGGTTGCTCGATGACGTCGCCGAGATCGGCCGGATCAGCTGAGGATCTGGATCGCTTGGGCGGGGCACATCGCGGCCGCCCGGATCACCCGGTCACGCTCGGCTTCGGGCGGGTCGGGCTCGAGCACGACCACTTGATCGGCACCGTCGGGAATGTCGAAAACATCGGGAGCGGCCAGCAGGCACTGCCCGTGTCCCTCACACAGGCCGTAGTCGACGGTGATGCGCATGACCGCCAGTATCGGCGCCCGACGGGCACCGCAGTCGGTCCAATCGCGCCAGATGTGGCCTGGCCGGGCCAGCCCGTCGAGGGCCTTTCAGCCCTACTTTGCGTCGACGCGTACGACGTAGCATCTGCTCATTCTGGAGCCGCCAGTGTCCCTTCCTGAACCGAGAACCCGATCATGACCACCACGCAAACCGAGTCCACCTCCATCGAAGCGCCCGAGGTCGCCGAACAGCGCAGGCACGAAATCGACGCGATCGTCGACGCGGCGGCCGCGGCGGCCCGGGAGTTCCGCAACCTCGACCAGCAACAGGTCGATGCCATCGTCGAGGCGATGGTCCGCGCGGGGGTACGCGCCGCGGGGGAACTGGCAAGTGTCGCGATCGAGGAGACGGGCTTCGGCGTCTTCGAGGACAAAGTCGTCAAGAACTATGTGGCCACCGAGTTCCTGCACGACTATCTGCGGGGCAAGAAATCGGTGGGGGTCGTCGACGAGGACGTCGAGCACAACATCGCCTACGTGGCGGAGCCGATCGGGGTCGTGCTGGCCATCACCCCGGTTACCAACCCGACGTCGACCGTCCTGTTCAAGGCGATCGTCGCCGCGAAGACCCGCAACGCCATCCTCTTCCGGCCGTCACCGTATGCGGTCGGCTGCTGCGAACGCAGCGTGGAGATCCTTCGCACGGCGGCCGAAGCGGCCGGGCTGCCGCCGGGGGCGCTACAGGTCATCCCCGACGCCGCGCACGAGGTCACCCACTACCTGTTCAAACATCCGGGAGTCGACTTCATCTGGGTGACCGGTGGGCCGAAGATCGTGGCGCTGGCGAATTCCGCCGGAAAGCCCGGCCTGTCGGTCGGCCCCGGGAACGCACCGATCTACATCCACAAGACGGCGGACATCAAGGGCGCGGTCGTCGACATCCTGATCTCGAAAACCTTCGACTCTTCTGTCATCTGCCCGGCCGAGCAAACCTGCGTCATCGACGACGAGGTCTATGACGAGATGATGGCCGAATTCGAGCGGATGGGCGCCCAGTTGCTCACCCCGGACCAGGCGAACGCCCTGGCGGAATTCGCGTTTGGCTGCGGCGACAAGGTCTCGCTCGAGGCCGTCGGACAGAAGGCGTCCGAGCTGGCCGACCGGGCGGGCTTCAGCGTGTCACCGACCGTCAAGGTACTGCTGGCGCAGCTGCCCGCCGACTTGGACGAACTCGCCGAACACCCCCTGTTGCAGGAGAAGCTGATGCCGGTGCTCGGCGTGGTGCGGGCACGCAGCGTTCAGCACGCCATCGACGTCGCCGTCCTGGTCACCGAGCACGGCGGTCTGGGCCACACCTCGGCCATCTACGCCAACGACGAGGAGGTCATCGACGCGTACGGCCTGGCGGTCCGCACCGGCCGGATTCTGGTCAACGCCCCCACCGCGGTCGGGGCCCTCGGCGGGGTGTACAACAACCTGACCCCCACCTTCTCGTTGGGTTGCGGCACGTGGGGCGGATCCAGCACGACGGAGAACGTCAACTACCGGCAGCTGCTGAACATCAAGACGGTCTCGCGGCGCCGCACCCCGCCGCAATGGTTCCGCGTCCCGTCCAACACCTACTTCAACGAGGGCGCACTGGACAACCTGCGCGAACTCGACGGCGATACCGTCGTCATCATCACCGATGCCCTCACCGAAGAGCGCGGCGTCGTCGACCAGCTCCGCGGCAAGTTGCGCGCCGAGCACGTGCAGGTCTTCAGCGAGGTGACGCCGGAGCCCGACGAAACCACCATCCGCCGCGGTGTCGCGCTGCTGGAGCGGGCCCAACCCGATCTGCTGCTTGCCGTGGGCGGCGGTTCGGTGCTCGACGCCGGCAAGGCGATCCGGCTGTTCTACGAGCACCCGGAGAAGGGCCTCGAGGAGCTGACGATGCCGTTCCTCGATCCCCGCAAGCGCGTGGCCGATTATCCGGTCGACCGTCATCGTGTCCAATTGGTTGCTGTCCCAACGACATCCGGCACCGGTTCGGAAGTCTCGCCGGCGGCGGTGCTGACGGTGGGCGGCAAGAAGGAGACGCTCGTCGATTACAGCCTGGTGCCCGACCTCGCGATCGTCGACCCGGTCCTGACCTCCTCGATGCCGCAGAAGCTGACCGCCGACACCGGCATCGACGCGCTGACCCATGCTTTGGAGGCCGCGGTCTCGATCTTCGCCTCGCCCTATACGGACGCGCTGTGCGCCCAGGCGGCACGACTGATCTTCGATGCGTTGCCAAGGGCATACGACGACCCCGACGACCTGTCCGCGCGGACCGACATGTCGAACGCCGCAACCCTTGCGGGGCTTGCCTTTTCGAATGCATTCGTCGGGACCAATCACGCGCTCGCCCATGCCGTGGGCGCGAGATTCGGAATCTCGCATGGCCGGGCGAACGGGATTTTCCTGCCGCATGTGCTGCGGTACAACGCAAGCCTGCCAAGCAAGTTCATGCCCGCGCCGGGATATTCCGCCTACGTGGCGCCGGACAAATACGCGCAGCTCGGCCAGCTGATCTTCGGCGGCCATGAACCCGACGAATCCCGCGCCCGGTTATTCCGTGGGGTCGATGATTTGCTCGACCGACTCGACATGCCGCGATCCCTGCGGGAGTACGGCGTCGACGAGGACCAGTACCTGGCCGCGCTGCCCGCGCTGGCGATGACGGCGTTCGAGGACCTCAGCAACCGTACAAATCCGCGGATGCCGTTGGTCAGCGAGATCACCGAATTGCTCCGGCTGGGTTTTTACGGCGCCGCTCAAGGCGATGCTCAGCCGCGTAGCTGAGGCAGCACGTCACGCTCGTACGCGGCGAAGAACCCGTCCATGTCGGGACCGATCTGCTGGACGTACACCTCGTCGATGTCGGCGTCGATGTACTCACGCACCTTCGCGACATGGGTGTCGGGGTCCGGTCCGCAGGTGACCGCTTCGGCGACCTGGTCCGGCGTCACGAGTGACATCAGCGCGGCGAAATCCTTGGGCCGCGGCAGGGTCTGCGCCGACTGCCCGGGCAACGCGTCGTTCCCCCATAACCGGTGCGCCGCCTTGAGCGCCGCCTCCGCATCTTCGTCCCAGCTCACCTTCGTGCCGCCCTGTACCGGTTTGTTGCCACCGCCGGCCTCGCGGAACGTCTTGACCAGGTCCGCCTCCGGCATCACCAGGACGAAGCCGTCGCCGATTCGCCCGGCCAGCTCTGCGCCCTGCGGCCCGAAACCGGACACATAGATGGGCACCGGTTGGTCGGGCCGGGTGTAGATGCGGGCCTCCTGCACCTCGTAGTGCTTGCCGTGGTGGCTCACCTCGCCGCCGCGGTGCAGCAGGCGGATGACGCCTACCGCCTCCTCCAGCATTTCCTGGCGCACACCCACCGAGGGCCACCGATCGCCGAGGATGTGTTCGTTCAGCGCCTCACCGCTGCCCACCCCCAGCACGAAGCGGCTGTCGAGTTGCACCGCGGCGGTTGCGGACGCCTGGGCGATGATCGCCGGATGGGTCCGGATGGTCGGGCACGTCACGGCGGTGCTCACCGGCAGCGACGTCACCTCGGAGAGCGCTCCGATCACGCCCCACACGAACGGACTCTGGCCCTGCTCGTCGTTCCATGGATGGAAATGATCCGAAATCCACAGCGCATCGAACCCGGCCGCCTCCGCGCGCTTGGCCTGGTCGATGAGTTCCTTGGGGCTGTACTGCTCGCAGGACAGGAAGTATCCGATCTTGGTCATGGCGGCGGGCTACCCGCTGTGGCCTGCGGTATGCGCCGGTTTGGCTGTTGATCCGCCGCGCACTTGGGAATTCATCCGCCCGTTCCCGGCGCCAGAGCTCGATCCCGAAAACTATTCGGCTACGGAATCGCCATGCCGGACAGACGGTTTCGCGGCGCTGGGCTAGATCTCACGTCCCGCCCGGGCCACAGCCGCCACGCCGCGCAACCATTCGCGCGGAGGCCGGTGTGACGGGCGTGACCACGCAGCGCGCGCCGGGCCACCCCACGAGAATCCCTTCGCCGATTTGGAGAAGGTGGTTCTCCACAGCCGAGAGACGATTTACGATACCGGTGATCTGTGAGCTCTCCCGACGATCGGAGTCCGTCATCGACGCCTGGATTCTCGATGCGGTGCGCACACCCCGCGGCCGGGGCCGCCCCGACGGCGGCCTGCACGCCGTCCACCCGCAGGCCCTCTTCGCGCGTTGCCTCACCGCGCTCGCCGCGCGGACCGGATTCGAGCCGGCCGACGTCGACGACGTGATCACGGGCAACGGCATCCTCGGCGGCGACCACGGCGACGACATCGCGCGGCTCGCGGTTCTGCTGGCCGGATGGCCCGAGACCGTGCCGGGGATGACGCTGAACCGGTTCTGCGGTTCCGGCCAGCAAGCCGTCACCGTCGCCGCGTCGTCCGTCGCCGCCGGCAATGACGACCTGGTGATCGCCGGCGGGGTGGAATCGATGTCCCGGTGGGGCGTCACCGTCGGAGCCCCGACGATCGACGGCCAGAACCCCGACTTCCGCGAGCGATATCCCACCGTGCCGCAGGGAATTTCGGCCGACCTGATCGCCACCCTGGAGGGGTTCACCCGCGAAACCGTCGACGCCTACGCCGCACAGAGCCAGGAGCGTGCCGCCTTGGCGATCGACGAGGGCCGGTTCCTGCGGTCGCTCCTCGACGTGGCCACACCGAACGGGCCAGTCGAGCGCGACGAACACCCGCGCCCCGGCACCACCACCGAGACGTTGGCACGCCTCAAGCCCGCCTTCGCCGCGATGGGCGACACCCGCCCCGACGGCGAGCAGCACACATTCGACGAAATCTGCACTCAGCGCTACCCCGGCATCGACCACATCGATCACGTGCACCACGCGGGCAATTCGTCCGGGGTGGTCGACGGGGCCGCCGCGGTGCTGGTCGCGTCCTCCAACTGGATGCACGCCGCGGGCGTCACCCCGCGCGCACAGATTCGCGCCGCCGCGGCGATCGGTAGCGAACCGATCATCATGCTGACCGCCCCCGGTCCGGCGGCCCAGCGCTGCCTACAGTGCGCCGGCATGGCGGTCGAAGACATCGACCTCTGGGAGATCAACGAGGCCTTCGCCGCCGTCCCGCTGAAGACGATGCGCGACCTCGACATCGACCCCGAACTGGTCAATGTCAACGGCGGCGCCATCGCCCTCGGCCACCCCATCGGCGCCACCGGGGCGATGCTCATCGGCACCCTCCTGGACGAGCTCGAACGTCGGGACCTGACAACGGGTCTGGTGACCATGTGCACCGGCGGCGGGATGGGCACCGCGACCATCATCGAGCGGGTGTGACCGTGCCGCACACCCTGGAGCTCGACCGGCCGTGCACGGGTGTCGCACTGCTGCGCCTGAACCGCCCCAAGCAACTCAACGCCATCAACGAGGCGATGCAAACCGAATTGCGCGATGCGCTGGCCGATTTGGCCGCCGACCGCGCGGTGCACGCCGTCGTGCTGACCGGCGCAGGCCGCGGCTTCTGCGCCGGAATCGACGTGCGCGACTTCGGCCCCTCGATGCTGGATGCCACCGCGCCCGCGCTGGACCGGATGCACTTCCAGGAGCGGATGGCCGCCCTCGCCGAAGCCGTCCGGGCGTTGCCACAGCCCGTCGTCGCCGCCGTCAACGGGCCGTGCGTCGGGGCCGGGCTCGCGTTGTGCCTGGCGGCCGACATCCGAATCTGTTCGCACGCCGCATCATTCGGCAACGCCGCCATCCTGCTCGGCCTCTCCGGCGCCGAGATGGGCATGAGCTACCACCTGCCGCGCATCGTCGGCACCAGCGTGGCCGCCGACTGGATGCTCACCGGGCGCACCGTCTCGGCCACCGAAGCCGACCGGCGCGGCCTGGTGAGCGAGGTGGTCGAACCGGACCGGTTGGCGGAGCGGGCCGTCGAGCTGGCCGCGCTCATCGCGAGCCATTCCCCGCTGGGCGCGCAGATGACCAAGCGCGCCCTGCAGGTCAACACCGACGCCCCCAGCCTCTCGGCGGCGCTGGAGCTGGAGAACCGCAACCAGGTCATCTCGCATGCCACCGACGAGGCGGCCGAGCGTCGCAAGAAATGGTCGTCGTGACGGGTCCGCTGCGCGGCGTGCGCGTCGTCATGATGGGCGGCCTGGGCCCCGCGCCGTTCGGCGGAATGCTGTTGGGCGACTTGGGCGCCGATGTCATCCGCATCGACGCCCTCGCCGCCGTGGACGGGCCCCTTCCCATCGACTACACGGTGCGCCGCAGCCAGCGATCGCTCGCCGCCGACGCCAAGGAGCCGCGCGGCAGGGAGCTCGTTCATCGCCTGGTCGCCGAGGCGGACGCCTTCGTCGACGTGTACCGGCCGGGGGTGGCCGAACGACTCGGCATCGGCCCGGACGAGTTGCGCGGACGCAACCCCCGTCTGGTCTACGCCCGGATGACCGGCTATGGGCAGGACGGGCCGCTGGCCGGCCACGCCGGTCACGACATCAACTACATCGCTTTGGCGGGCGCCCTGCACGGCATCGGCCCCGCCGAATCCCCGGTGCCGCCGCTGAATCTGGTCGGCGACTACGGCGGCGGCGGGATGCTGTTGGCCGTCGGCCTGCTCAGCGCCATCCTCGAGGCGCGCGAGTCCGGCGCGGGTCAGGTGCTCGATGTCGCCATGGTCGACGGGGTGGCCACCCTGTTGACGCCGTATTTCGGGATGGTGCCCGCCGGCACCTGGCGCGACCGGCGCCACGACAATCTGCTCGACGGGGCCGCCCACTTCTACGGCGTGTACGCCACCGCCGACGGCGGCCACTTCGCCGTCGGCGCCATGGAGCCGAAGTTCTACGCGGAGCTGTGCGATCGCCTCGGCGTCGACGTGCCGCACGCCGACGACGCGCCGGGCGCGTGGCCCGCCCATCGCGCCGCCCTGGCCACCCGCTTCGCCGAGAAGTCGACCGAGGAGTGGCAGCGGCTCCTCGATACCCCGGGATGCTGTGCGACACCGGTGCTTTCGCTGGCCGAGGCGCCACGGCACCCGCACCTCACCGCGCGGCGAACATTCATCGACGTCGAAGGCGTCACCCAACCCGCCCCGGCGCCCCGGTTCTCCAGCTCCAGCGCCGCCGAGAGGCTGGGGGCGTCGGTGTTGACCTGCAG
>NZ_LZJB01000408.1:0-660 GCF_001666895.1 Mycobacterium sp. E3298 | reverse complement strand
GCGAACATGACGGCGGCCGCGCCGCCCGCATCGGGTCGCAACGTCAAACGGGTTCGTCGTCGTCGGTGTCGCGGAGGAAGCGTTCGGGGTGGTGGTAGGTGTTGGTGCGGGGTTGGCCGTGGTCGAGGTGGGGTGGGGGGATCCATTCGGTTTCGCCGCGGGCGTTGGTGCGGGTGGTCCAGCCTTGTTCGGCGAGGCGGTTGTCGGGCCCACAGGCCAGGGTCAGGTCGTCGATGTCGGTGCGCCGGGTGTTTTGCCAGCCTCGGACGTGATGGACCTGGCTATGGTAGGCCGGGGCGTCACAGCCCGGCCTGGTACATCCGCGATCCTTGGCGTAGAGCATGATTCGCTGCGCCGGGGAAGCCAGCCGTTTGGTGTGGTGCAGCGCCAGGGGCCGCCCGTTGTCGAAGATCGCCAGATAGTGGTGGGCGTGGCCGGCCCAGCGGATCACATCGGACATGGGCACCAGCGTGCCGCCGGCCGTCAGGGCCTTACCGGCCGCGGCCTCCAACTCCTGCAACGTGGTGCTCACCACGATCGACACCGGCAGCCCGTTATGGGAGCCCAAGTCCCCCGATGCTAAGAGTCCGCGCAGCCCGGCCAGGAAGGCGTCGTGGTGGCGTTGCGCCGTGCTGCGGGTGTCGCGGCGCACCGCGTCCT
>NZ_LZJB01000407.1:0-4202 GCF_001666895.1 Mycobacterium sp. E3298 | reverse complement strand
CCGCGCACCGCTCCGGCATTCTGCACCGCGACGTGAAGCCGGGAAACGTCCTGCTGACCGACTACGGCGAGCCGCAGCTGACCGACTTCGGCCTCGCGCGGATCGCCGGCGGGTTCGAGACCCGCGCCGGGGTGGTCATCGGTTCCCCCGCGTTCATCGCGCCCGAGCTACTCGAAGGCGCCACGCCGACAACCGGTTCCGACGTCTACTCGCTGGCCGCGACGCTGTTCTGCGCGCTCACCGGCCACCCGCCGATGGGCCGGTCGGTTACCGAAATGCTCACCGAACGGGGCGTGCCCGGCGACGTCGTCGCCGTGATCGAGACCGGCATGACGCGCGACCCCACGCGCCGGCCGGTCACCGCGCTCGAATACGGCGAGCAACTGCGCGAGGCGCAACGCCGTCACCGGATCCCCGTCGACACCATGGTCGTGCCGGTCGACCTGGCGGGATCGACAGTCCCGGCGGCCGCGTACCGCGCTCGCGAAACCGCGTCGACGCCGCCGGCGCCGGCGACGAAATTCCGTCCCCCCGCCTCGACTCGATCGCTCGTCCCGCGCGACCGCTTGATGGCGCTGCTCCGCGAGGCCGGGCGCCGGCGGCTGATCCTCCTGCACGCGCCGTCGGGATACGGCAAGACCACCCTGGTGGCCCAGTGGCGCGCCGAACTGACCGCCGCCGGCGTGACGGTGGCCTGGCTGACGGTGGACGACGACGACAACAACGTGGTGTGGTTCCTCGCCCACCTGCTCGCCGCGATCCGGCGGGTGCGTCCCGCCCTCGCCGAACCGCTCGAGCAGATGCTCGAACAGCGCGGCGACGAGGCGACCCGCTTCGTGTTGACCTCGCTGATCGACGCGATCGACGACCTCGGCGAACCGATCACCCTGGTCGTCGACGACTGGCAGCGGGTGTCCGACCCCCAAGCGATCGACGCCCTGCGCTTCCTGATCGAGCACGGGGGTGATCACCTGCAGATCGTCGTGACCAGCTGGTCGCGCCCCGCCGTGACGTTGAGCAAGCTGCGAGTCCGCGACGAGCTGGTCGAAATCGATTGCGAGAAGCTGCGTTTCGACAATGACGAGGCGCGGTCCCTGCTCAATGACGTCGCGGGGCTGCAGCTGGCCGGAGAGGACGTGGCGGCGCTGACCGCTTCGACGGACGGCTGGGTCGCCGCCCTGCAACTGGCGACGCTGTCCCTGCGGGGCGGCGGCGACGCAGGCGACCTGGTCAGCCGCATGGCCGGCGACGACGAGGCGGTCGAAGAATTCCTCGCCGAGAACGTCCTGGACACCCTGGAGCCCGAGCTGGTCGAGTTCATGATGGCGACCTCGATCACCGAACGAATCTGCGGTGAGCTGGCATCGGTGCTGGCCGAAGTCGGCGGCGGGCACGCCATTCTCGAGGACATCGAGCGGCGCGGCCTGTTCCTGCGCCGCATTGATCATGCCCCGCAATGGTTTCGCTACCACCAGATGTTCGCGGGGTTCTTGCGGCGCCGGCTCGAGCGCGACGATCCCGATCGTCTTGCCGAGCTGCACCACACGGCCTCGGAGTGGTTCGCCGAGCACGACCACATCAGCGAGGCCGTCGACCACGCGCTGGCCGCGGGGGAGACCGCGCACGCGGTCGACCTGGTCGAGCGCCTGGAAACCAGGGCGCTGATCAACCAGTCCCGCATGACGACCTTTCTGGGCCTCGTCGAGAAGCTACCCCCGCAGCTCGTGGTCTCCCGGCCGCTGTTGCAGCTCGCGTCGGCGTGGGCCAACATCCTGCTGCACCGCAGCGAGGCCACCGAGGCCGCGCTGGAGCGCTTCACCGTCGCGCTGGCCAGGGCGGACCTGCCCGAGGCGAGGCGCGCGGACCTGACCCTGGAAGCCAGCGTGGTGCGGGCGGTGGCCGAGATCTATGCCGACCGGACCGACGGGCTGGAGGAACTGTTGGCCGACGTCGTGTCCCGCGCGGACGAGCTGCGTCCCGTGCTGCCGCAGGCCGCCGCCACCGCGTTGGCGTTCGCGGCGATCTACCGCTTCGATCTGCCGGCCGCGCAACGACTCCTGGCGTGGGCGGAGCCCTTCAACGAGCAGGTCGGCGCGGTGGGCGCCGTCTACTCGTGCAGCTGGGCCGGCATCGCTGCCCGCCAGCGGCTCGACATCCCGCTTGCGCTGCGCAAGTTTCGCGAGGGGTTCGAGATCGGTTCGGCCGTGGGCTCGCACTCCTACGCGGCCCGCATCGCCGGCGCCGTGCTCGGCGAATTGCTCTACGAGACAGGAGAATTGGACGATTCGGCCGCGCTGCTGGAGGAGAGCTACCACCTCGGTCCGGAAGGCGGCGGGGTGGACTACCTGGCTGCTCGCTACGTCGTCGGCGCCAAAGTCAAAGCCGCACAGGGCGATCGCGACGAGGCGATCGGCCGCCTCGACGCCGGGATGGCGGTGGCCGAGAAGCTGCGGCTGCCGCGCCTGGCGGCCGCCATCAACCACGAGCGGGTCAGGCTGGGGCTGAAACTCGAACCCTCGGAGGCCGACCGGCTGCGGGCCGCCGGCGACGTGCCCCGGGACGGGAACGGGATCGCCACCGTCACCGCCGAGCTCGACGCGGCCTCCGGCATCCGGCTGCTCGCCCGAAGCCGCGCCCGAGACGACCGCGACCGGGCATGCCGGAACGCCGTCGCGCTGCTGGCCGGCATCGACGCGGCCGCCCGGCCGCTGGCGAACCTGCAGGCCCGCCTGCTGCTGGTCGAAACCCTCACCGCCGCCGGACGTCCCGCCGACGACGACCTCGCGCTGGTGCGTGCCCAGTGCGCCCAACACGGATTGCCGCGGCTGCTCATCGACGCCGGCCTCGGCTGACGGCAGACAACACACACAAAGGACGGTGGAGCATGGTAGGCAACCAAGAAGGCATCGCAATCCTGAAACTCGAGTGCCCACAAGGCCATCCCGTCGGGAGGCTGCTCAAGGAGGCCCCCCATCAGGCGGTCGCTTTCGACCCGGGCGCCCAAGTGGGGCCCCGCCGCTTCTGGCCGGACGAAGACGACCAGCCCAGGTTCACCGCTCGATGCCGGTTCTGCGACAAGCCGGTGGGCGAGGCCACGACCGCGCTGCAGAACCAACTGGCCACCCTGATCGACGACGCGTCCGCGGCCAGCGCGACGGCCACGCTGCCGTACCTGTAGGTCGTGGCGGCTACTGTAAGAGCGACAGTAGCGACCGATGAGAGGAATCCCGTGGCCCAGGTTCCCCCGGCCCAGCACGACACCCCCCGCCCGCCGGAGGGGGATTGGCTCGGCACGCCGTATCTCACCCTCGAGCGGCACGGGTCGATCGCGGTGTGCACCATCGACCGCCCCGAAGCGCGCAACGCCCTGAGTCCCGCGATGTACTTCGGGATCCGTTACGCCGTCGGACGTGTCGCGGAGGACGCGGACCTGGCCGGGCTGCTGATCACCGGGACCGGGGACGTGTTCGCGCCCGGCGGTGACATGGGCGGCGGGGGAGCCACCGACAACTGGATCACCTTCGGCGGCGCGCTGGGCATGGACGTCACGCCGTTTGACACGGTGCGCACCTCGGCCAAACCCGTCGTCTCCGCGGTCAACGGCCTGTGCCAGGGCGGCGGGTTCCAGATCGCGCTGTGCAGCGACCTGTCGATCGTCAGCGAACGGGCCACCTTCCGCGTCCCCGAGCTGTTCCGCGGCTACGCCGACACCTACTACAGCCAGATGCTCACCCGCGTCATCGGGCCGGTGCGCACCCGCGACCTGATGTTCACCGGGCGGGTGCTGACCGCCGCGGAGGCCCTGGACTGGGGCCTGGTCACCCGCGTCGTGCCGCACGAGGACCTGCTGGACACCGCGAAAGAGCTACTCGCGCAGTGTTGTCGGACCGCGCCACGGGCCCGCGGCGTGATCAAGTCGAGCATCGACAGCTACCTGGGTCTCTATGACCGCATCGGCATGACCAGCAGCCTCAGCGACGCCGAGGCCCGCGAGGGTTTCCGCGCGTTCAAGGAGCGCCGCTCACCCGACTGGGTGCACCCCGACCTGCGGGTCGAGGGACGGCTATAGGTCGATCCACTCTCCGTGCGGGGCGACCCGCAGCCGGTCGCCGATCCCGGCCTGGTCGAAGGCCGCCGCGAATTCTTCGGCACCCTCGCTGAAGTGGGCCCAGCCGTCGACGTGGGCGGGTATGACGACGCGG
>NZ_LZJB01000406.1:0-8005 GCF_001666895.1 Mycobacterium sp. E3298 | reverse complement strand
CAGCGCGTCGAGCAGGTGCGCTGCATGGAGATTCACGACTACGCGAGTTACGACGGCGCAGAGGTGATGCACTACATGGGGTTTGGCCGTCCGATGGACGAGATCCCGATGCTGCTGCAACCGGGCATCCTCAGCATCGCCTGGGGCACTGCGATCCGTCAGCTGGCCGCCGGCCTGGGCATCGAGGTCGACGAGATCACCGAGTCCTACCAGCGGGAGCCGGCGCCGGAGGACTTCGATATCGCGGTGGGCCGGGTCGCCAAGGGCACCGTGGCGGTGCTGCAGTTCGAGATCCGCGGCATGGTCAAGGGCCACCCCGCGATCGTCATCGAGCACGTCACCCGGCTGCGGCCCGACTTGCGGCCGGACCTGCCTCAGCCCGCCGCGGGCGACGGCTCCTACCGCGTCGAGATCACCGGGGAGCCGTCGTACGCCGTCGACATCATCCCGAGCAGCCGCAAGGGCGATCACAACCACGCGGCGATCGCCGGCGCCGCGGGCCGCATCGTCAATGCGATCCCCGCGGTCATCGCGGCACCGCCCGGCATTCGGACCACGCTCGACCTGCCGTTGGTCACCGGCAAAGGCCTTTACGCACCAACCACTTTGGTGAGCACTTAAATCGAAAGGAGTCCCTGTGGGACGGGTAGATGGCAAGGTTGCGCTGATCAGCGGGGGCGCCCGGGGGATGGGCGCCGAGCATGCGCGGCTGCTGGCGTCCGAGGGCGCCAAGGTGGTGATCGGCGACATCCTCGACGACGAGGGCAAGGCCGTCGCCGACGAAATCGGTGACGCCGTTCGCTATGTCCACCTCGACGTGACCCAGCCCGACCAGTGGGAGGCCGCCGTCGAGACCGCGGTCAGCGAATTCGGCAAGCTCAACGTGTTGGTCAACAACGCCGGGACCGTCGCGCTCGGACCGCTGAAGAGTTTCGATCTGGCCAAGTGGCAGAAGGTGATTGACGTCAACCTGACCGGAACCTTCCTGGGCATGCGGGCGGCCGTCGAGCCGATGATCGCCGCGGGCGGCGGGTCGATCATCAACGTGTCCTCCATCGAGGGGCTGCGCGGCGCGCCAATGGTGCACCCGTACGTCGCCTCCAAGTGGGGGGTGCGCGGCCTGGCGAAGTCCGCGGCTTTGGAGCTGGCGCCGCACAACATCCGCGTCAACTCGGTGCACCCCGGCTTCATCCGCACCCCGATGACACAGCACCTGCCCGACGACATGGTGACGATCCCGCTCGGCCGCCCGGCCGAGTCGCGGGAGGTGTCGACGTTCATCCTGTTCCTGGCCAGCGACGAGTCGTCCTACTCGACTGGCAGCGAGTTCGTCATGGACGGCGGGCTGGTGACCGACGTGCCGCACAAGGCGTTCTAGACCGTCGAAGATAGGCGACCGGTCGGCTACCATCGAGGAATGCCGCGTCCGCCGAATCCCGAGGTGCGCCGTCGCCTCCTTGCCGCGGGGCTCGAACTGGTGCACGCTCGGGGATTTTCCGCGAGTGGTGTCAAGGACATCACCGACGCGGCGGGCGTCCCGAAGGGGTCGTTCTACGCGTATTTCCCAAGCAAGGAAGCGTTCGCGGCGGCGATCCTCGAGCATTACTGGGCCGACATCGAGGCGCGCCTGCTGCCGATCCTCGACGAAGCCGGTCCGGCACAGGACCGGATCACCCGCTTCTTCCATGCCCTTGCCGACGAGCACGAGGCCGGCGATTTCCTGCTTGGCTGCCTGATCGGCAACCTGTCGCTCGAGCTGGGCGGTTCGAGCGAGCCGGTGCGCGCCGAACTCGTGCGCATTCTCGATCGCTGGGGCGCCGCCCTCACCGAGTGTGTGCGGTCCGGGCAGCGGCGCTCCGGTGGCGTCCGTCGCGACCTCGCCGCTCCCGAACTCGCCTCCCAACTGATCGAGGCGTGGGAAGGTGCGGCCCTGCGGGGGAAGGTGACCCGCAGTAGGGCCCCGTACGACCGATTCGAGGCGACGACGGTCCAGGCGCTTCTGCACTGATGTGGTCGGCGGCGGAATCGTTCACGGGCGCCGCTTGTTAAATAGGCGACTGGTCATTTATTATCGAGGGACCACCCCTTCCGACCCCGAGGACGCGCCATGCCGGAGCCAACCAGAGACGCCGACCCCCAGACGCCTGGGCTGCCCGCTTCCGGCTTCGAGCTCGACCTCGACCGCGCCGCGCTGGTTCTCATCGATCCGCAGATCGATTTCCTGAGCCCGGCGGGCGCCGCATGGCAGGTGTTCGGCGACGGCGTCCGGGACAACGACGTCGTCGCCCATATCGGCGAGTTGCTCGACGCCGCGAAACGGGCGGGCATCACCGTCGCGGTGTCGCCGCACTACTTCTTTCCCACCGACAAGCAGTGGCGGTTCGGTGATCCGCTGGAGAAGTTCATGGACTCCGCCGGCATGTTCGCGCGCCAAAGCGCCTACGCGGCAGACGGATTCGTGGGCTCCGGCGCCGATTTCCTGCCGGCCTACCGCAACCACATTCACGACGGCCGGACCGTCATCGCCTCACCCCACAAGATCGTAGGCCCGGAATCGAATGACCTGGTGCTTCAGCTGCGCAAGCGCGGGGTCAGCCAGGTCGTCCTGGCGGGGATGGCCGCCAACCTGTGCGTCGAAGGCCATCTCCGCGAACTCATCGAGCAGGGCTTCGAGGTGGCCGTCGTCAAGGATGCCACGGCCGGCCCGCGCCTGCCCGAATGTGACGGCTACCTCGCCGCTTTGGTGAATTTCCGATTCCTCGCCAGCGCCGTTTGGACCACGTCCGAAGCCGTCGCCCTGCTGACCAACCCGGTAGATCCGTCGAAAACAAAGGAGTCCGAACGCCATGGCACCGAATGAAAGTCTCAGTCAACGCAGGTTCGTGCTGAACGACGGGAGCGGCGCGATCCCGGCGCTCGGGTTCGGCACCTCGCTGTCCGACAACACCAAGACGCGTGATGCCGTAAAGACCGCGGTCCAAGCGGGGTTCCGTCACCTCGACGCCGCCGAGCGGTATCGGAACGAAGCCGAGGTCGGTGCGGCCCTCAAAGATCTGTTCGCGCAACGAGCGGTCCGCCGCGAGGAATTGTTCGTGACCACCAAGTTGTGGAACAACAACCATCGACCGGAGCGGGTGCGGCCCGCCCTGCGAGCCAGCCTGGACAGGCTCGGGCTCGACGCGGTCGATCTGTATTTGGTGCACACCCCGTTCGCTTTCAAGCCGGGCGACGACCAAGACCCCCGTGACATTCACGGGGCCGTCGTCTACGACGACGGGGTCACCCTGGCGGAAACCTGGGCGGCGATGGAAGACCTTGTCGACGAGGGCCTTACGCGGGCAATAGGCCTCTCGGACATCGACGCCGACGGCACCAGAAAGATCATCGAGACCGCGCGCATCAAGCCGGCGGTCGTGGAAGTCGAGTCGCACCCGTACCACCCCCAATGGGAGCTGCACCAGCTGCGCGAGACCGACGGCATCATCTTGTTGGCCTTCGCCTCACTCGGGCACGCACTCGAACCGCGGCTGCTTGAGGACCCTCTCGTCGTATCGATCGCGCGGCGGCTCGGCAAGACGCCCGCCCAAGTGCTGCTGGCCTGGGGCATCCAGCGCGGCAGCGCGGTTCTGACCGCATCGGTTTCACCGCCGCGCATCCGCGAGAACTTTGATGTCACAACGCTTCCCGACAGCGCGATCCAAGAGATCAACGAACGTCTGGAAACTCGGATCCGGTTCAATTCCGTCGTCGACGCGGGTGAACCGGGATTCGCCGAGGTACCTCGGGGCTAGGGTCGTGTCGTGAGGGCGATGGCCGGCGTCGGCGTGCCGACCCACCTTGCCAGCGTGATACCCGGTCCCGACGGCGTCACCCGCTGCCGGTGGGCCACCCAAACGGGCCGCGATCTGACCGCGTATCACGATCACGAGTGGGGAACACCGACACACGACGAGGCCTTGCTCTTCGAGGCGCTGGTGCTGACTTACTTCGAGAACGGCCTGTCGTGGGCGACCGTGTTCGACAAGCGGGACAACCTGCGCAAGGCGTTCCACGGCTTCAACCCGGCGGCGGTCGCAGCAATGACGCCCGGCGACGTGCAAAGGTTGATGACCGATGCGTCGATCATTCGCCATCGCCGCAAGATCGAAGCCACGCTACACAACGCCCGCCTGTTATCGACGCACTCGTTGTCGCGTCTGGCCTGGCAGCATCGACCCCACAGCCACCATCGGCTCCGAACCTTCAGCGATGGCCGGCTGGTGAGTCCGGAATCGCGCCAGCTGTCAACAGCGTTGCGAGAAGCGGGTTTTCGGATGGTCGGACCCGTGGTCGCCCACTCGTTCATGCATACCGTCGGGATTGAAAACGGTCATTTCGAGGGCTGTTTCCGTGCCCCGGCGTGAGGTGCTATAACCGCGAGCATGCTGCGCAGCCTGGCCGAGGTAGTGGGATCGAACCACGTCGTCACCGATCCCGATGTGCTCGCGGGCCGCAGCGTCGACCACACCGGCCGCTATCGGGGCCGGGCCAGTGCGCTGGTGCGCCCCGGCTCGGCCGAACAGGCCGCCGAGGTGCTGCGGGTCTGCCGGGATGCCGGGTCCCACGTGACCGTGCAGGGCGGGCGCACGTCGCTGGTGGCGGGCACCGTCCCCGAGCACGACGATGTCCTGCTGTCCACCGAGCGGCTGCACGCCCTCGACCCTGTCGACACCGTCGAGCGCCGCATTCAGGTGGGCGCGGGCGCGACTCTGGCCGCGGTGCAACGGGCCGCGGGGGTCGCCGGCCTGCTGTTCGGCGTGGACCTGGCCGCGCGGGACACGGCGACGGTCGGGGGGATGGCGTCGACGAACGCCGGCGGGCTGCGCACGGTCCGCTACGGCAACATGGGCGAACAGGTCGTCGGCCTCGAGGTGGCGCTGCCCGACGGCTCGCTGCTGCGCCGCCACAGCCGGGTGCGCCGGGACAACACCGGCTACGACCTGTCGGCGCTGTTCGTCGGCGCCGAAGGCACCCTGGGGGTGATCACCGCGCTGGAGTTGCGCCTGCACCCCACCCCGGCGCGGCGGGTGACGGCGATCTGCGGGTTCGACGACCTGGCGGCGCTGATCGATGCCGGCCGGACGTTCCGGGACGTCGACGGCATCGCGGCGCTGGAACTGATCGACGGCCGGGCCGCCGCGCTGACCGGCGAGCACCTCGGGGTCGGCTCACCGGTCGACGGCGACTGGCTGCTGCTGGTGGAACTGGCCGCCGACCACGACCAGACCGACCGGCTCGCGGACCTGCTCGACGGCGCGCGAATGTCCTCCGAACCCGCGGTTGGCGTGGATGTCGCCGCGCAGCAGCGGTTGTGGCAGGTGCGTGAATCACTCGTCGAGGTGCTCGGCGTGTACGGGCCGCCGCTGAAGTTCGACGTCTCCCTACCACTGTCGTCGATCGACGAATTCGCTGCGGAGGCAGTCGATTTGATCGACGCCCACGCGCCGGAGGCGCTGCCCGTGCTGTTCGGCCACATCGGCGAGGGCAACCTGCACCTCAACGTGTTGCGCTGCCAAGTCGAGAGGGAGGAGGCGCTGTACAGGCCGATGATGGAACTGATCGCGCGATCCGGCGGCAACGTCAGCTCCGAACACGGCGTCGGCACCCGCAAGCGGGGTTACCTGGGCATGTCCCGCGAGCCCGCGGACGTCGCGGCGATGCGCACGATCAAGGCCGCGCTGGACCCGACCGGCTACCTGAACGCCGCGGTCCTGTTCGACTGATCGTTCTTGCGCCGCCTGACATAAGCTGGGATCCATGGCATCCGGGATCTTCGACACGCCCATCGTCGGAGTCGTCAACAACTTGTTCAACGGCATGATCGACGCGCCCGTCGTCGGGCGACTGGTACGACGCGGGCTGATCAAGATTCGCTACGTCGGCAGGCGTTCGGGCAAGACGATCCAGACCCCGGTCGGCTACCGCCGCTCCGGTGACGGCATCGTCATCAACGTCATGTCGCCCGATAACAAGACCTGGTGGCGGAACTTTCTCGGCGAGGGCGGTCCGATCACGCTGCTCAACTTCGACGGCGCGGACCGGACCGGACACGCGAGCGCCAGCCGAGACGAGAAGGGCCGCGTCAAGGTCGCGGTGCAGCTCGACTAATCGGACGGCGGCTTGATGCCGACCGCGTGCCGCAGCTGCGCCAGGAACTGATCGGCGTCGTCGCTGGGGACGATGTAGTGCGAGATCGCGATCCGGATGACGGTCGCCGCCTTCACCGCGGCGTTGGGTCCGGGCAGGTGGCGCTGGAGGCCCTCCCGCATCTGCGGGATGACCCCGGAGAACTGGGCGATGGTGTGCTCGGGCTCGACGTCGACCATGCGGACGCCGGAGTACGAGTGCTGGTACTCGACGATGAACCGCAGCACGGCGTCGAGCTTGTCGACCCCCTTCAGGCCCGCGGTGGCCCGCACCAGGCCGCTCTCGAAGATCTGCCGCTCGTAGCTCGAAAAGGCGGACAGCAGTTCCTCT
The DNA here is from genome assembly GCF_001666895.1 of Mycobacterium sp. E3298. Taxonomy (NCBI): domain Bacteria; kingdom Bacillati; phylum Actinomycetota; class Actinomycetes; order Mycobacteriales; family Mycobacteriaceae; genus Mycobacterium; species Mycobacterium sp. E3298. The sequence goes on along the minus strand of NZ_LZJB01000406.1, from coordinate 1,489 downwards.
TTGGACGCGAACCAGCGGTAGAGCGTCGGGCGGGAAACCCCCGCCTGGGCGGCGACGTCGGAAAGGCTGAGTTTGGTCTTGCCGTTGCGGCCGAGCACCTCGGCGGTGGCGTCGAGGATCCGCTGACGCGTCGAGGTGTCAGGTTCTGCGGTCTGGGCCGGCCGGCTCATATCTGCAACTCTACGAAGTGGTGGAAGGTCATTTCGCTCCCCGGCCGGACTTGGGCGGGCGCGGGCGCACCAGGACGGACTGCTGGATGGCCCCGACCGCGCCCTGCTCGTCGAACAATGTGCCGACCGTGGTGCCGACGCCGTCCGGGCCGTAACTCGTCTCGGCGCGGATGCCGATCCAGTCCCCGTCGGGAACCCGGAACACGTGCACGGCCAGATCGGTGTTGAGGAAGGTCCATCGGCTGATGTCCAGCTTGCTGCCGATGCCGTTGGCGCAGTCGGCGACGGCGAACAGGCGCTCCAGCGGTGTCATGCTCTCGCCGGTCACCAGGTCCACGGTCGGGTGAATCCACGACTCGCCCGGGCCCTCGCTGAGCGGTTCCGTCAGCCACAGCCAGTCGAGGCTGTGCACGTAGTTGCGGTCCCAGTCCCGCGCCGTCAGGTTGCGGTCGCGTGCCTCGCTGCGCGGCGCGGGCATGTCGGGCGCGGCGTGGGCCACCTCCCGGGTGTCCAGCGTCTGCAACCGCCAGCCGCTGGCGCGCGCCACCGGGCGGGGCTCCCCGTCGGGACCGGGCGCCAGCATCTCGGCCCCGACCAGTTCGATCTGCTTGCCCCCGCGCTGCACCCGCGCGTTGACCCACAGGTCACCCTCGGCGGGAACCCCGCCCAGCAGGTCGATGACGACGCGGGACAGGCGGGTGTCGTCGCGCTGTTCGCACCGCTCCAGGGCGCGGACCAGCAGCGCGGACACCGGCCCGCCGTGCTGGATCGCGGCCGACCAGGTGCCGCGCGCCAGGTCGGTGGCCCGGAACTTCTCCCCCAGCGGGTCGGCGCCGTCGACGAGCTCGTAGTAGGAGTCGGTCATCCTCAATCTCTCGTCAGGGCAGGCCGGCGCCGGGGGTGGTCACGGTGACGGCGTCCAGCCGGGACAGCCGGGTCCCGACCAGGCGCTGGGGATAGGCGTCCGTGCTGGACAACAAGAACAGCGTCCGGCGCTCGGGGCCGCCGAGAGCGCAGGCGATGGCGACGCGCTCACCCATGTCGATGCGGTCGGTGACGGCGCCGCCCTCGATGATCCGCTCGAATTGGTGGGCCAGCGTCATCGACGCCCACACCGCGCCGTCGGCGTCGAGCGCGATGCCGTCGGGCGGACCGTCGAGGCCCTCGGCGAAAACGCGGCGGTCGGCCAGCCCGCCGTCCTCATCGATCGTGAACGCGGTCAGCCGACGGCCGATCGACTCGGCGACGATCAGGGTCCGGCGATCGGGCGTGATCACCATGCCGTTGGGAAAGTCGAGGTCTTCGGCGACGACGCGGGC
>NZ_LZJB01000405.1:0-4873 GCF_001666895.1 Mycobacterium sp. E3298 | reverse complement strand
CGCCGCCCGCTCCAATTGCGCTCGCGCCGTGGCAAGCTCCCAGCCGTTGGCCTGGGCCCGGGCTTCCGCGCGGCGCAGCCAGGGATCCGCTTCCGATAGCCGGCCGGTTTCGACGCAGAACCTTCCGTAGCCGGTACCGGCGACGACCCGAACGTGGTCAGCGTCCGCGCCCGTACCGTTGTAGTCTTCCATGGCGCCAACGACGTTCTGCCACAGCGGAACCGACCGGACATGTAGGTCGTCGTCGCAGAGCGCCGTCGCGCACAGGACCCGGGCATGGATGCGCAGGCGCGCGTGTTCGTCGGCCAGGTCGGGAAGGTCCGCGTCCGAGCCGTCGTCGTCCAGCGTGGCCAACGCCGCGGCCGCGCCTTCGTGGTCGCCGATCGCCGCGGCCAGGCCGGCCTGCAGAAACTGAGCCCGCCGTGAGTACCGACGGATCATGTGCGTGATGCCGGCGTCGGCGGGCATGCTCGCATAGATCGATACGCAGTCTTGAATGCGCCGGATGGATTCGCGCACGCCGTCATTCGCGCCACGGTCGAGATAGATCTCGCCGAGCTGGGCAAGGACTTCCAGCATCAGATCGTCCCGGTCTTCCCGCTCGATGCGCGGTATCAAGGACAGCAACAGATCACGGGCCCCGGCTTCGTCGGCCGCGTACGCCAGGCGGCGCGCGTTGTCCAATTCGTCGGGGATCGACACGGCTGCATCATAAGTCCGCGGATGTGGTCCGGGCAGGGAAAGCGGCGAGCGGCGGACGCGTGAGTGAGCACGTCCGCCGCCCGGTCGCGACCGATCAGCCGCAGGTCACCTTGATGTTGAAGTCCTTGGTGATCATTCCGGCCATCGGATTCTTCAGGTCGGCGCCCTGCGCCTGGCCCGTGATGGTGTAGGTCTTACCGTCCACCGCCACGTCTGCCGAGCCGACCTTCGCACCCATGTTGTTGCTGACCGACAGCGCGTTGCCGTCGACAACCATTGCCAGCGACTCGACCTTCGGGGTGGACTCGTCGGTCATCACGACGGCGAGCGCCTGCCGTCCGCCGCTGGAACCACTGCCGATGTTGATCTTGCCGCCGGTCTTCACGCAGGTCACCGAAGCCGGGTCCAGGCCCGCCAGGTCGGTGCCGCCCACCTTGACCTGCGCCCCGCCGCCGTGGGCGACGCTGGGTGCCGTGCTCGATGCCGGGCTGGCCGTGTGGCCGCCGCTGGAACACCCCACGAGCACCGATGCGGCGCCCAGTGTCCCAATCGCAGCCGCGAGAAGTCGTTTCACTTTGCGATTTCCTTCCTCCATGCGCCGCCCCGATGGCGTCGTCATGGCGCAAGTACAGACCCCCGGATTCGCTACCGATCCCAAATTTCGCGGCGTCGAGCCGGTAGGCTGCGTCGGGGTCGGCGCTGACAAAAGGGAGGCACGCGATGCTGAGCGTGAAGTGGCTGGAAAAGCCTGAGGCCCATGACTTTCCGGCGGCCGCGGACTACCTCACCATGCTCGCGGACCCCGCGACCGTGAAAAAGGTGATCAAAAAGTTGAAGGCCGGCACGGTCACGCACCGGAAGGCCAAGGACATCCTGCGTGCGGCACGCCTGGGCCTACTGCCCGTCGACAATCCGCACGTCGCGGCCGACCTCACCAAAATCGAGAAGGGGCAACCGCTGTCGCCCATCCTGCTGGTGCGCGGCGACTTCCCGACCGGTGCCCCGTTGCAGATCGCCGACGGCTACCACCGCGTGTGCGCCAGCTACCACACCGACGAGAACACCGACATTCCGGTCGTCATCGCGGCCGTGAGCCGCTGACCGAGGATGTGACGATGATCGACATCGAGACCGTCGAATCCGTGCGGGTGCTGACCATGTCCTCGGGTCCCGTCAACGCCCAGGACGTCGAGCTGCTCGAGGCGCTGACCTCGGCGGTCCGCGACCTGGGCCGTTCGGACCCCGGCGCGCTGGTTGTCACCGGGGCGGGCCGGGCGTTCAGTGCCGGGGTCGACCTCAACCGCGTGGTCGACGGGGGCGCCGCCTACACCGATCGGCTGGTCCCGGCGCTGTCCGCGGCGTTCGAGGCGGTGTTCGCCTATCCGGGACCGACCGTCGCGGCGATCAACGGCGCCGCCATCGCGGGCGGGTGCGTGCTCGCGTGTGCCTGCGACCGCCGCCTCATCGGGCCCGAGGCGCCCATCGGAGCGGCCGAGGTGCGCGTCGGCGTGCCGTTCCCGGTCGCGGCGCTGGAGGTGATGCGCTACGCGTGCGGGGACCACACCGAGGAAGTGCTGCTGGTTGGACGCAACTATCGGGGGCCGGAGGCCGTCGCTCGTGGACTCGCCCATCGCGTCGTCGCCGACAATCTCCTCGAGGAGGCTGTGGCCGAGGCCTCGGATCTAGGCGGCATCCCCGCCGCCGCCTACCGCCGGACCAAGACCCAGCTGCGGGCCCCGGCGATGGCGCGGATCCGCGAGGGTGGCGCTGTCGACGACGAGGTCCGCCAGATGTGGGGCGCGGACGAGACCCGGCAACGCATCGCCGCCTACGTGGAGCGCCTGCGGCGGCGCGACTGATCAGGTCCGGCTATTCCTCATCGAGGGCGACCCCGCCCCTGGTGCGCCGGCGCCGCATCCGGTGCGACCCCTTCCCCGTCGGGCGACGGTTGCGCAACCTGGCCGGGCCTTCCTCGGTCTCCTCGGCGGGCTCTTCGGTCGCAGCCTGGGGTTCCGCCGTGGCGTCGGGCTCGGCGGCCGTGGAGCTCTCGGCCGTGACGGTCTCGGCCTCCTCCGGCTCGCCGGCCTCGGCTTCTTCGGTCTCGGCTTCTTCGGTCTCGGCCGCGGTGTCTTCGTCGGCGGCTTCGGTGTCTTCGTCGGTTTCGGCCTCGTCGGACTTCTTGCCGCGCAGCCGGCGCTTCTTGGGTTCCTTCACCTTGATCGGTTTCGGCGGTGGGGGCGGCAACTCGGCGACGAACGAAAGGTAGAACGCGAAGAAACCGAGCAGCGCGATCGCCGCGGCCGCCCCATAAATGGCGAACAGATACTGTCCCGCGGTGTCCAGGCTCAGCCAGATCTCGCTGATCGCCGTTCCGATGATCAGCACACCCGCCAGCACATGGCAGACGATCGAGGCGACCCGCAGCGTCAGGGCGAGCCGAGGCGTCCCCAGCTCCGGCTTGCGCACCCGCAGCAGGTTGAAAACGACAGGCAGCGCGGCCAAGGCGATCAGCGCACCCGTCGTGATACGCAGCGCCGTTCCCAACGAATGCGTGGTGTCACCCATCAGCTCCGGCCAACGGGGCAACACGAAAAAGAAGTACAGGGCGCCGGCGACGAGGGAGAACAGCAGGTGCCACGGCACGGCAATCTTGCGCCCCATACCCCTCCTCGTGCTGTTGAGTTCACGCCAGCCTAAAGGCGGCCAACCCGAATCCATACCAATTCGTGCTTTGTCCGCATGGCGGACCAATTGCGGAGGATGCGGGATTTGAACCCGCGAGGGCTGTTAACCCAACCCGCGTTCCAGGCGAGCGCCATAGGCCACTAGGCGAATCCTCCGTGGCCATGGTAACCGAGGCCGCCATAGCGGCCACCACGCGCTCCGCGCCAGGTATTACACTCGCGGTGGACCCCGCGCGGCGTCTATCCTGTGAACTCCCCCAGGGCCGGAAGGCAGCAAGGGTCAATGGGCTCTGTCGGGTGCGCGGGGTCCCCTATGTCCATTGAGTGGCAGACCCGCTTCGCCCGGCTCCGCCGCGCTTGCGATCGCCGCCAGGTTTGATGAGTGGCGACCCGCTGCGCCCGGCTTAGCCGCGCGTGCGATCGCCGCCAGGAACAGCGAAAGGGTCCGCCGTGTCGCTGGATTCCCTCAGCCCGGAAGAGCTCGCCGCCGCGCACGCGCGCAACCAGCAGGATTACGCGGCTCTGCAGGCCAAGAAGTTGGCCCTCGACCTGACCCGCGGCAAACCGGCGCCGGAGCAACTCGACCTGTCCAACCAGCTGCTGAGCCTGCCCGGCGACGACTACCGCGACAGCGAGGGCACCGACACCCGCAACTACGGCGGTCTGCACGGCCTGCCCGAGCTGCGCGCCATCTTCGGCGAGCTGCTCGGTATCCCGGTGCCCAACCTGATCGCCGGCAACAACTCCAGCCTGGAGCTGATGCACGACCTGGTCGCCTTCTCGATGCTGTACGGCGGCGTCGACTCGCAGCGCCCCTGGAAGGACGAGGCGAGCGTCAAGTTCTTTTGCCCCGTTCCCGGCTACGACCGGCACTTCGCCATCACCGAGACGATGGGCATCGAGATGATCCCCGTCCCGATGCTGGCCGACGGGCCCGACGTCGACCTCATCGAGGAGCTGGTGGTCGCCGATCCGGCGATCAAGGGCATGTGGTCGGTGCCGGTGTTCGGCAACCCCACCGGCATCACCTACTCGTGGGAAACCGTGCGCCGGCTGGTGCAGATGCGCACGGCCGCGCCGGACTTCCGGCTGTTCTGGGACAACGCCTACGCGGTGCACACCCTGACGCACGACTTCATCCGGCAGGTCGACGTGCTCGGGCTGGCGGCCAAGGCCGGCAACCCGAACCGGCCCTACGTCTTCGCGTCCACCTCCAAGATCACCTTCGCCGGCGCCGGCGTCAGCTTCCTGGGCGGCTCGCTGGGCAACATCGCGTGGTACCTGCAATACGCGGGCAAGAAGTCGATCGGCCCGGACAAGGTCAACCAGCTGAGGCACCTGCGCTTCTTCCGCGACGCCGACGGCGTGCGCCTGCACATGCTGCGGCACCAGCAGATACTTTCGCCCAAATTCGAGCTGGCGCTGGACATCCTGGACAAGCGGCTGGGCGATTCCAAGATCGCCACGTGGACCGAACCCCAGGGTGG
>NZ_LZJB01000404.1:0-4884 GCF_001666895.1 Mycobacterium sp. E3298 | reverse complement strand
GGGCGACCCGTTCGATGAAGCCCTCCGCCAGAACCCCGATCGGATGAAACAACCGTTTGCCCCGGATGGCGGAGCCCCACTGGAAGGGCAGTGCGACAAGATCGGAAACGCTCACCGGCGGCGGGTTCCCCTTTCCCCGCGTCGGAAACGCGCCGGTGCGACGTCGATTCCCCAGGGCTCCGCCCGGGTGTTTGGGTTTCAGCGGCGCGTCGGCAGATGCCGGACCGGTTTACGCGGGCACCCGCAGGCCGACCATGTGCGGTTCCCCGGGTGGTTGCGGCTGCTGGTTTTGCGCCCGGCCGTCGATGTAGACCTGCTGCATGACCGCCTGCCACGACTCCATCTCGGGCACCGATCCCCACATCCCTTCGAAAAGCCCGACGATCACGGCCGCGTTGTCGTCGGTCAGGGCATAGACCGGTCCACCGAAGTCACGACTGTCGACGGCCACGTCGGCGATGATGAACCGCCCTTCGCTGACGGAGGTGATCGATCCGCACCGCTGGCCGACCGATCGACGAAACTGGCACACCGGCAGCCCCGGCTGCGCACGCAGGCCCGGGGAAGACTTCAGTTGCCGGCCGGTCGGCAACTGGTCCGAGGCGGTCACGTCGGGGCCGAGCGCGATGACTTCGTACTCGACGGGCGACATCGCGCGACTCGCCGCCACGTCGTCGGCGGCCTGGCGACGGGCGAGCACGACCTTGCCCACCGGGTTTCCGTCGTGGTCGGTGACGTCCGACTCCCCGTTACCGCATTGACCGCTGGTCACCGCGACCCGCAGCCGGGGCTCGACCAACCCCACCATGCACACGGCCCCGCCTTGGCGGATCTCCATACCGGGAAAGGCCGTGACGGCCGGGGTGGCCGTCGCGGGGGCCGGGTAGCCGACCACCGTTATCGCAATCGTGAAGGCGAAGGCGATCGCCACGCGAGTGTTTCGCCCGCTGGCCATTTCCATTGGGCCCCACCACCCCTCATGTCCGTCCGAGGGATTTTTGTCGGACACTTGAGTTGAGTCGCGTATACCCGCGGGCAACGGCGCCAAACGGCCCCAAGCGCCCGGGCGGACGCGGCGAAGTCGCCGATCACTCCTGGGGCACTGCGAGTTCGCCCTGGAATCGTTGCATGGCGTCGATGACCGCACCGAGCACACGATGCGCTGCCATCAGGTCGGCGTCGGGTAACTCTTCGAGGGCGACCCGGCTGTGGGCATCGAGCGGACTGAAGAACGACCGGGCGGTGGCCAGGCCGGATTCCCCGTGGCGCAGGATGACCTTGCGGCGGTCATCGGGGTGGGAATCGCGCCGGATGTGGCCCGAGTCGATCAACCGATCCACCAGGTAGGTGATCGCCGAACCGGACAGCCCCATCCGATGACTGAGGTCGCCCGAGGTCATCGGCCGCCCCGCGGCTTCTGCCACCATGATGTACATCAATGCACGGAAGTCATTGGGCCGCAGACGATGTAACATCGCGAATTGCCGACCGATCTGGTCGGATTCGGTCGATATCTCCCGCAGATCGGCCGAGATCAGCGACTCCAGCACATCGCGGCGCAGGCGCTGCTCTTCAGCTTCCATAACAAAGTGAGCATATCCCTGAACCGGCACACAGTTCAGTTCGTTAATGGTTAATTGATTGAAATGGACCTCCGGCGACGATGGCACAGGGGACGAGACGTGACCACGACTGGCGAACCGAGGACAATTTCAGTAAGTTAATGTTTAAGTTATTGAAGGTGATGGGTAAGTCGTCCGAGGTTGGGAAGGGCTGATCGGAGCGGGATCGCGGCGACGGCATGGGCCGGTTCTTCGCCTCCGAACAGCGGAGATGGCGGCGCGTGTTTGAGCCGTCCCGACCTGGGAATGCCAAGCCGTCCAGGAGGGAGCGCGTGGCCAAGATGGGTGCTTTGTCGTTGACACCCGCCACCGAGTCGCCGGCAGCTGCGGCGGACTGGCCGGGCACCGCCCCCTTCGACGAGTGGCGCTCGAGCGTGCGGAACGGCGTGCTCGCCCTCCTCTGCGACTTCGTCGAACCCCGGCGCTCCCAGTTGGACGACACCCGCGTCGACGCCGCCGGCGACATCCTGATGGCGTTCGCGTCTGGCGGCAAGTGTCTGCGGTCGACCTTCATGTACTTGGGGTGGCTCTGCGGTGCCGCGCCCGACCGGGCGGCGCTGCGGGCGGCGGCCAGTTTCGAGCTGCTGCACGTATTCGCGCTGCTGCAGGACGACGTCATGGACGGTTCGGCCGAACGGCGGGGGCGCCCGTCGGCACACCTGCAATTTTCCCAATGGCACCGCGCGCGCGGGCTGTCCGGCTCGTCGGCGCGGTTCGGCGAATCGGCCGCCATCCTGCTGGGTGACCTCTGCCTGATCTGGTCGGAGCAGATGCTGCGCGAGAGCGGTGTCGATGCCCGTCGGTTGCAGCGCGCCTGGCCGCGCTACGACACGATGCGCACCGAGCTTGCGCTGGGCCAGTTCGCCGACCTGGTGAGCGATGTCCGGCGCATGCCTACCCTGGATGCCGTGCTGGACGTGGCCCGCCGCAAGTCGGGCAACTACACCGTGCGGCGGCCGTTGGAGATCGGCGCGGCGATGTCCGATTGCGACGATCGGACGCTGAGCCGACTCGGCCGGTACGGCGCCGCCATCGGGGAAGCCTTTCAGCTTCGCGACGACGTGCTCGGCGTCTTCGGCTCGCCGGCGATCACCGGGAAGCCGGCCGCCGGAGACCTGTTGGAGCGCAAGGCAACCAGCCTCGTGGTGACCGCCCACCAGCTCGCCGATGCGTCCACCCGGGCCGAACTGACCGAACTGATGAACGGCCACGCCCTCGACGGTGAAGCGCTCGATCGATGCAAAAAGCTGATCGTGGGGACGGGGGCGGTCCAGCTGATCGAGCAGATGATCAGCGACCGGGTCGCGGCCGCGCGCGAACACCTCGACGACGCCTCGATCGACGGACCCGTTCGCACCGCGCTGGAGGAAATGGCGACCGCCTGCACGGATCGCGCCGAATGAGCGACGCAAGTTTGGGAGCATGCTGACATGCGGACCATCGAAGGACGCAGCGAGCGCGTCGTGGTGATCGGGGCCGGCCTGGCCGGTCTGTCCGCCGCGCTGCATCTGGCCGGCCGTGGACGCGCGGTCACGGTGGTGGAACGCCACCCCTGGCCGGGGGGGCGCGCCGGCCGCCTCGACGTCGACGGCTATCGAATCGACACCGGGCCGACGGTGCTCACGATGCCGGACATCATCGACGAGACTTTCGCGGCCGCCGGCCAGAGCCGGTCGGGCCGGCTGGAATTGCTGCCGCTTGACCCGGCCTACCGGGCGGTGTTCGCCGACGGCAGCGCGCTCGACGTGCACACCGACCCCGACCGGATGACCACCGCCATTGCAGAGTTCGCCGGATCCGGGCAGGCAGCGGGCTACCGGCGGCTGCGCGAGTGGCTGCAGCGGTTGTACCGGATCGAATTCGACGGGTTCATCGCCGCCAACTTCGACTCCCCGCTGTCGTTGCTCACGCCGCAGTTGGCGCGGCTGACGGCGATCGGCGGCTTCCGCAAGTGGGATCGCGTGGTGAAGCGGCATATCAGCGACCCCCGGCTGCAACGGGTCTTCACGTTCCAATCCCTGTACGCGGGCGTGGCGCCGCGGAACGCCCTGGCCGTGTACGCGGTCATCGCCTACATGGACACCGTCGCGGGCGTGTTCTTCCCGCGCGGCGGGGTTCGCGCGCTTCCCGACGCACTGGCCGCGGCCGCCGCCGATGCGGGGGTCGAATTCCGTTACAACGCCACCGTTACCGGGCTCGACCGCGCCGCCGGACGGGTCAGGGCCGTGCTGACGGATCGCCTGGACCCCATCGCGTGCGACGCGGTGGTGCTGACCACCGAACTGCCGCAGACCTATGAACTGTTGGGCCGCACACCGCGCCGCCCCGTGCGGCTGCGGCCGGCGCCTTCGGCGGTCGTGGCCCACCTGGGCTCCCGCCGCGTCGCCTCCGACGCGGCCCATCACACGATCCTGTTCGGCGATTCCTGGGATCAGACCTTCACCGACATCATCCGCGACGGCCGCCTGATGCGGGATCCCTCGCTGCTGGTCACCCGCCCGACGGCGAGCGACCCCGCCCTGGCCCCGGACGGGCACGACCTGCTGTACGTGCTCGCCCCCGCGCCGAACCTGGATCGCGGGCCCATCGACTGGGACACCGTCGGGGCGCGTTATGTCGACACCCTGATCGACGAGGTCGCGGCGCGGCTACTGCCCGGGTTGGCCGAGGACGCAACGGTATTGGACACCGTCACGCCCGCGGACTGGGCGCGTCAGGGCATGGCGGCGGGCAGCCCCTTCGCGCTGGCCCACACCTTCGGGCAGACGGGCCCCTTCCGGCCGGCCAACATGGTGCGCGGCGTCGAAAACGCGGTGCTGGCCGGCTCGTCAACCGTGCCCGGCGTCGGCGTCCCCACCACGCTGATCTCGGGTCGGCTAGCCGCCGACCGCGTCACCGGCCCCAGCGCCGGCCGAGCCAACCGGATGACGACGCACCACGACATGAGGGCCGGGCTGATATGATTCGCAGCGAATTGGACGCGGCCGGGATCGACGATCCGCGCCTGCGCGAGGGTTATCGGCGCTGCCGCGAACTCAACGCCGCGCACGGCCGCACCTTCTTCTTGGCCACCCGCCTGCTGGCGCCCGACCAACGTCCGGCCGTGCACGCCCTCTACGGTTTCGCGCGCTATGCCGACGACATCCTCGACGACCTCGACCCCGGGCTGAGCGCCGACGTCCGCGGCATGCGGTTGCAGCAACTCGCCGACCAATTCTTCTCCGGCGGAGACCATCTGGACGACCCCGTGCTCGCCGCGGTC
>NZ_LZJB01000403.1:0-12699 GCF_001666895.1 Mycobacterium sp. E3298 | reverse complement strand
TGCCGGCGGCCTGGGCGACGTCGTCGACGCTGACGTCGGCGAAGCCGCGGGCGCTGAACAGCTCGATGGCGACGTCGGTGATGTGGTGCGGCGTTGTCGAGCGGCGACGGCCCACCCGCGGCTGCGGCACCATGACACCCGCCCTTCCATTTCGGCACTCGATGCCATATTCTGACGAAGCTTGTGACTCGATCCCCATCGTTGTCAAGAACCGACGAAAGGCAATGACCCGTGGACCACGAAACCGAGACCGAGACCCAGCTCGTCACCGAGACCCTGGTCGAAGAGGTGTCCATCGACGGCATGTGCGGGGTCTACTGACCCCGTGTTCGACCCCGACCGCGGCTGGCGGTTGCACCCGCAGGTGGCGGTTCGACCCGAACCCTTCGGGGCGCTGCTCTACCACTTCGGCACCCGCAAGCTGTCCTTCCTGAAGAACCGCACCATCCTCACCGTGGTGCGGTCGCTGGCCGACCATGCCGACGTCCATTCCGCCTGCCGCGCGGCGGGGGTGGACGACGCCGGCGAGGCGCCCTATCTGCACGCGCTCGGCGTGTTGGCCGATTCGAAGATGTTGGTACCCCAGGAGGCCCCATGACTGCCACCGTGCCGCGGCTCATCGAGCAGTTCGAGAGCGGCCTGGACGCGCCCATCTGCCTGACGTGGGAGCTCACGTACGCATGCAACCTGGCGTGCGTGCACTGCCTTTCGTCCTCGGGCAAGCGCGATCCGCGAGAGCTCTCCACCCGTCAGTGCATGGACATCATCGACGAGCTGGAACGCATGCAGGTGTTCTACGTCAACATCGGCGGCGGGGAGCCCACCGTCCGGCCGGACTTCTGGGAGCTGGTCGACTACGCGACCGCGCACCACGTCGGGGTGAAGTTCTCCACCAACGGGGTCCGCATCACCGAAGAGGTCGCCGCCCGGCTGGCCGCCAGCGACTACGTCGACGTCCAGATCTCGCTCGACGGCGCCACCGCGGAGGTCAACGACGCTGTCCGCGGTCCGGGGTCCTTCGCCATGGCGGTGCGCGCGCTGGAGAACCTGGCCGCCGCCGGCTTCGCCGACGCGAAGATCTCCGTCGTGGTGACCCGCCACAACGTCGACCAGCTTGACGAATTCGCCGCGCTCGCAAGCCGTTACGGCGCCACCCTGCGGATCACCCGGCTGCGGCCCTCGGGCCGCGGCGCGGACGTCTGGGAGGATCTGCACCCCACGGCCGCCCAGCAGGTTCAGCTCTACGAGTGGCTGGTGGCCAAGGGCGAGCGGGTGCTCACCGGCGACTCCTTCTTCCACCTGGCGCCACTGGGCTCCTCCGGCGCGCTGGCCGGCCTGAACATGTGCGGCGCCGGCCGGGTGGTGTGCCTGATCGACCCGGTGGGCGACGTGTATGCCTGCCCGTTCGCCATCCACGACCGCTTCCTGGCCGGAAATGTGTTGACCGACAACGGGTTCGACAATGTCTGGAAGAACGCCCCGCTGTTTCGCGAGCTGCGGAAGCCGCAGTCCGCGGGCGCCTGCGGCAGCTGCGGGCACTACGACGCCTGCCGGGGCGGCTGCATGGCGGCCAAGTTCTTCACCGGCCTGCCGATGGACGGCCCGGACCCCGAGTGCGTCCAGGGCCACAGCGAGGCGGCGCTGGCCCGGCGGCGCGAGACGCCGCGCCCCCGCGCCGACCACTCCCGGAAGTCCGGCGGCCCGGTACCCCTGACACTGTCTCGGCCGCCCGCCCGCCTGTGCAACGAAAGCCCCGTTTAGACCATGGCCGGCCAATGGTTCGAAACGGTCGCCATCGCGCAGGAACGCGCGAAACGGCGGCTGCCCAAATCCGTCTATTCGTCCCTGATTTCCGCGAGCGAAAAAGGGGTCACGGTCGGCGACAATGTCGCGGCGTTCAGCGAACTCGGTTTCGCGCCCCACGTCGTCGGCGCACAGGAAAAGCGCGACCTGGCGACCACCGTTATGGGCCAAGATATTTCACTGCCGGTGATCATTTCGCCCACCGGTGTCCAGGCGGTCGACCCCGACGGGGAAGTGGCCGTCGCGCGGGCCGCCGCGGCGCGCGGAACTGCGATGGGCCTGTCCTCGTTCGCGAGCAAACCGATCGAGGAGGTCATCGCCGCCAACCCCAAGGTCTTCTTCCAGGTGTACTGGCTGGGCGGGCGGGACGCGATCGCCGAGCGGGTGGAACGGGCCCGTCAGGCCGGCGCGGCCGGCCTGATCGTCACCACCGACTGGACCTTCTCCCACGGCCGCGACTGGGGCAGCCCGCAGATCCCCGAGCAGATGAACCTGCGGACCATCCTGCGGCTGTCGCCGGAGGCGATCACGCGTCCGCGGTGGCTGTGGAAGTTCGGCAAGACCCTGCACCCGCCCGAGCTGCGGGTGCCCAACCAGGGGCGCCGCGGCGAGCCCGGCCCGCCGTTCTTCGCGGCCTACGGGGAGTGGATGGGCACGCCGCCCCCGACGTGGGAGGACATCGCCTGGCTGCGGGAGTTGTGGGGCGGGCCCTTCATGCTCAAGGGTGTGATGCGCGTCGACGACGCGAAAAGGGCTGTGGATGCCGGAGTTTCGGCGATCTCGGTGTCGAACCACGGCGGCAACAACCTGGACGGCACGCCGGCGTCGATCCGGGCCCTGCCCGCGGTGGCCGCCGCGGTCGGCGATCAGGTGGAGGTGCTGCTCGACGGCGGCATCCGCCGCGGGAGCGACGTCGTCAAGGCCGTGGCGCTGGGCGCCCGCGCGGTGATGATCGGCCGCGCCTACCTATGGGGCCTGGCGGCCGCCGGCCAGGCCGGCGTGGAGAACGTCCTCGACATCCTGCGCGGCGGCATCGACTCGGCGCTCATGGGGCTGGGCCACGCGAGTGTGGCAGACCTCGGCGCGGACGACATCCTGGTGCCGCCCGGCTTCACCCGGGCGCTCGGCGTGCCACCCACCGGGAATACCTGAGCAGCCAATTACCGATATCCGCGGCAGGCCTATCCGGATGATTGACGCCCCCGCAAACGGTGGTACAAGCGTGGTGCCCGTGACGAACGAGCACAAAATTCGAACGCCCGATGAACCAGCCAGAAAAAAATAGTTTTCACCAGACAACAATTGGTGCACGCCAGGTGAATTCGTCCTACCATCACCGAGTGCCCGTACTCGGCGAATTGGCGATGGCCACATCAGGCCGGCTATCGGGCACCTCGCCGTCGATATTGATCCCGCTCGGGTCCACCGAACAGCACGGTCCGCACCTGCCGTTGGACACCGACACCCGCATCGCCACCGCGGTCGCGCGCGGCGCCCGGGCCGGTATGGACGGCGACTGGTGGGTGGCGCCGGCCGTCGCCTACGGCGCCAGCGGCGAGCACCAGAGCTTCGCCGGAACGATCTCCATCGGTACCGAAGCCCTGACCGCGTTGCTGGTCGAGTACGGCCGGTCGGCCGCCGACTGGGCCCGGCGCCTGGTCTTCGTCAACGGCCACGGCGGCAACATCGCCGCCCTGACCGCCGCCGTGACCCGGCTGCGGGCCGAGGGCCGCGACGCCGGCTGGTGCCCATGCCTGGCCGGCGGCGGCGATGCCCACGCCGGGCACACCGAAACCTCGCTGGTGCTGCACATCTCGCCAGCCGACGTGCTGACCGACCGGTGGCTCGCGGGCAACAGGGCGCCGCTGTCGGAATTGCTGCCGTCGATGCGCCGCGGGGGAGTCGCCGCCGTCAGCCCCGTCGGCGTGCTGGGGGACCCGACCACCGCGACCGCCGCCGACGGCGAGCGCATCCTCGCCGAGATGGTGGACACCTGTGTCCGTCGAGTGGTCCGCTGGTCGCCCGGGCGCGACGGAATGCTGACATGAGCCAGCCCCGGCTGCCCGACGGCTTCGCCGTCCAGGTCGATCGCCGCGTCCGGGTGCTGGGCGACGGCTCGGCGCTGCTCGGTGGTTCGCCGACGCGGCTGCTGAAGCTGGCGCCGGCCGCCCAGGACTTGCTCTGCGACGGCCGGCTGAAGGTGCGCGACGACGTGAGCGCGCAGCTGGCCCGGACGCTGCTGGACGCCACGGTGGCGCATCCGCGGCCCGCGGGCGGACCGTCGCACCACGACGTGACCGTGGTAATCCCGGTGCGGGACAATCTTTCCGGCGTGCGCCGCCTGGTCAGCTCGCTGCGCGGCCTGCGCGTCATCGTGGTGGACGACGGTTCCTCGCCGCCGATCGAGCCGGCCGACTTCGTCGGCGCGCACTGCGACGTCGAGGTGTTGCGCCACTCGCGCAGCAAGGGCCCGGCGGCCGCGCGCAACACCGGGCTGGCGGCCTGCACCACCGACTTCGTCGCCTTCCTGGACTCCGACGTCGCGCCCCGGCGCGGATGGCTGGAGGCGCTGCTCGGGCATTTCTGCGACCCCACCGTCGCCCTGGTCGCCCCGCGCATCGTCGGTTTGTCGCACAGCGAGAACGTGGTGGCGCGGTACGAGGCGGTGCACTCGTCGCTCGACCTCGGCGAGCGCGAAGCGCCGGTGCTGCCCCACAGCACGGTGTCCTACGTGCCCAGCGCGGCGATCATCTGTCGCTGCGCCGCCCTGCGCGGGGTCGGCGGGTTCGACGAGACCCTGCAATCGGGCGAGGACGTCGACCTGTGCTGGCGGCTCATCGAAGCGGGCGCGCGGCTGCGCTACGAGCCCATCGCGCTGGTCGCCCACGACCATCGCACCGAGCTGCGGGATTGGATCGCGCGCAAGGCATTCTATGGCGGTTCGGCCGCGCCGCTGTCCGTCCGCCACCCGGACAAGACGGCGCCGGTGGTGATCTCCGGCTGGGCGTTGATGACCTGGATCCTGGTGGCGTTCGGGACCAGCCTGACCCAGCTGGCGTCTGTCCTCGTCGCCGTGCTCACCGGTCGCCGGATCGCCAGGGCCATGCGGGGCGCCGAGACGTCGATCACCGACGTGGTGCTGATCGCCGGCCGCGGCCTGTGGTCGGCGGCGCTGCAGCTGGCGTCGGCCCTGTGCAGGCACTACTGGCCGCTGGCGTTGCTGGCCGCCACGCTGTCGCGGCATTTCCGACACGTCGTGCTGGTCGCGGCGATCATGGACGGCGTGGTGGACTGGCTGCGCCGCAGGGACGCCGTCGGCGACGACGCCGAACCGATCGGCCTGCTCACCTACCTGGTGCTCAAACGTGTCGACGACCTGGCGTACGGGCTCGGATTGTGGTGGGGTGTGCTGCGGGAGCGCAACCTGCGCGCGCTGAAACCGCAGATTCGGAGCTAGCCGCCACCTTGACCCCCCTTGAGTAAGGCCGCCCCGCACAGCGACGTGCTGATCGTCGGTGCCGGCAGCGCTGGATCGGTTGTTGCCGAACGTCTTTCCATCGATCCCCGCCGCACCGTGACCGTGCTGGAGGCGGGGCCGGCCCTCGATGACCCCGGATTGCTCGCTCAGACCGCCAACGGTCTGCAGCTGCCGATCGGGGCCGGCAGTCCACTGGTGCGGCGGTACCAGACCAGCCTCACCGATCGGCCCATGCGCCGGCATCCGATCGTGCGCGGGGCCACGGTCGGCGGCTCGGGCGCGGTGAACGGCGGCTACTTCTGCCGCGGGCTGCCCCGCGACTTCGATAGCCTGGCGCTGCCCGGGTGGGCCTGGTCCGATGTCCTGGGCAGCTTCCGGGCCATCGAGACCGACCTGGATTTCGCCGGCCCCGCCCACGGCGACAGCGGCCCCATCCGGGTGCGGCGAACCCACGAAATGACCGGAACCACCGAGCGTTTCATCACCGCCGTGCGCGGCGCCGGGTTCGACTGGATCGATGATCTCAACGACGTCGGGCCCGAACCGGTTTCGGGGGTGGGCGCCGTTCCGCTCAACATCGTCGACGGCGTGCGCACCGGATCCGGAGCCGGCTTTCTGCTCCCGGCTCTTGGCCGGCCGAACCTGACGTTGCACGCGCGGACACGCGCACTGCGTTTGCGATTTGCCGGGACCGCGGCGGTCGGTGTCGACGCCATCGGCCCGCACGGCGGCGTGACCGTCACCGCCGACCGGATCGTGTTGTGCACCGGCGCCATTCAAACGGCGCAGCTGCTCATGCTTTCCGGCGTCGGGACGGAGGAGGGTTTGCGGGCCGTTGGCGTGCCCGTGCTGGCCCCGCTGCCGGTGGGGGAGTCGTTCAGCGATCACCCCGAGTGGGTGCTGTCCACCGACTGGACGGTGGCGCCCGGCCGGCCGGTTCTCGAGGCCGTCCTCAGCACCGCCGATGACCTCGAGATCAGGCCCTACACGGGCGGATTCGTCGCGATGACCGGTGACGGCACCGCCGGGCACGCCGACTGGCCGCACATCGGCGTGGCGCTGATGCAGCCGCGGGCGCGCGGGCGCATCACGCTGGTGTCGGCGGACCCCGACGTGGCTCCCCGCATCGAGCATCGTTACGACAGCGAGCCGGACGACGTCGCGGCGCTGCGGCGCGGGGCCGAAATGGCTCGTGAATTGGCCGGTGCGGCAACGGATGTCGGCGCCCCGGTGTGGTCGACATCGCAACATCTGTGCGGCACGGCGCCGATGGGTCCCGATACCGACCCGCGGGCCGTCGTCGACCCGCGCTGCCGGGTGCACGGCGTCGACAACCTGTGGGTGATCGACGGCTCGATCCTGCCGGCCATCACCAGCCGCGGGCCGCACGCCACCATCGTGATGCTCGGGCACCGGGCCGCGGAATTCGTTGATTGAGGCGCCCGGGTATGGGGGCGGGCCCCACGGTGAGGCATGGGGCCCGCCCGCGAGCGGTTGATGTTCATGCGGTCCACGTAGATGGCCACGACAAGTGGCGGTGCGCGCGCAAGAGTGCGTCGCGCGAACGATGCGTCGCAATATTCGTGGACGGCACGACCGCTGTCTCGCTCGTTCGACCTCCCTTCGATCGTCTGAAAAGGGCTTAGCGGCTTGGTGTCACGCTTGCCGCGGAGGTGAACGCTCCCGCGCCCAGACCAGGGAGACCGGCCAGTCGGTTCGGCGTCCGCGGGCGTGCGTCGAGCACGCGGTGTCAGTCGGTTCGGTGGACACGATGGTGCCCGTGCGGCGGCGGCGCCGCCGCACCGAGGGCAATTCGCAGGTGGGGTGTCGAGCCGGGCCGCTCGGTCGCCGCAGGCGTATCCATTCGGCCTCCACGATCGCCGCCGCCTCGCACAGCGCCGGGCATCCCGGCTCGACCACGCTCGTATTACTTATCAACACCACATCCACCTCGCGCTTACTTCAGAGATGACCTGTATCTGTCGATGTACATCCGGTGATACCAGAACCGGCGGACGTTTTCAAGCACTCCCGGCGGGGTCAAGTCGGTTGAACCCGATGTCGGACAACGGTATTGGAACGGCGTGGTGGGTTAGCGGCGCCGGGAGAGCAGGCCCCGAACCGGTCGCAGCTGTCGGCCGTCGCGGCCGGGGGCCCAAACGCCGACCAGCATCGCGGCGACGGCGACGATCACGGCCATCGTGATGGTCGACGCGTGTAAGGCCGCCAGGAACGCGGTCTTGCTGGCCTCGGCGAGCTGGTGGCCCTGGGGCCCCAGCCGGCCGGCGACCTCGACGGCCTTGGCCAGCGAATCGGTGGCCGGGCCGCGGACCGGCTCGGGGAAGCCCGCCAACTTCGGCGCGAGCTCGTGCGAATACCGGCCGGCCAGAATGGAACCGGCCACCGCGATGCCCAGCGCGCCGCCCATCTCCCGGGAGGTGTCGTTCACCGCGGAGGCGACGCCCTGCTTCTCGTCGGGCACCGCCCCCATGATCGCCGACGTCGTCGGCGCCGTGCAGATTCCGATGCCGGTGGCCAATATCAATGTCGGCCAAGCGAATTCCAGATAAGAGGAGTGCAGGTTCAGCCGGTACATGCAGGCGAAGCCGACCGCCATCAGCAACGTCCCGACGAACAGCACAAGGCGCAGACCGAGTTTGGGCACGTACCAGAAGGACAGCGCCGAGAAGATGGCGAGCGGCACCATGAACGGCCCGAAGGAGATGGCCGTCGCTAGGGGCGAATAGCCCATGATCTGCTGCACGTACTGCATCCCGATGTAGAAGAACCCGAACGTCGCGCCGAACAGGATGACGATCGCTGCGACGCCGGTGGCGAAATTCGGGTCGGCGAACAGCCGGACGTCCAGCAGCGGTTGGCGGCCGCGCCCGGCGAGCCGCAACTGCACGGCAGCGAAGGCCGCGGCGAGCACCGCACCCGCGGCCAGGCCGCCCCAGACCAGCGGGTCGCTCCACCCTCGGGTCGGCGCCTCCAGGATCGCGGCCACGGCGATGGCCACCGCGGCGCCGATCAGAACGGCGCCCAGCGAATCGATCCGCGGCGCGCCGCTGTCCCGCGACGAGGCGACGGTGCACGCCAGCGCGAAGATGACCAGCCCGGCGGCGCCCAGGGACCAGAAGATCGCGTGCCAGTCCCAGAACCGCAGCAGCAGGCCCGAACCGAGCATGCCCAGCACGCCGCCGGACCCGGCCGTTCCGGCCCAGATGCCGACCGCCTTGGTGCGGTCGTCTTTCGGATAGGCCACGGTCAGCAGCGACAGGGTCGCCGGCATCACGAAGGCGGCGCCGATGCCGGCCACCGCCCGCCCGGCGATGAGCTGCGCCGGGCTGTGCAGCATCGCCGGCGCCATCGAGCCGACCGAGAAGACGATCAGCCCGATCAACAGGGCGCCGCGCCTGCCGTAGCGGTCGCCGATCGCGCCCGCCGGCAACAGCAGGCACGCGAGCGCCACGGTGTAGCCGTCGACGACCCAGTTGAGCTGGGACTGCGTGGCCGAGGTGGCCACCGCCAGGTCCCCAAGCGCGGTGTTCAGCGCCGTCATCGACGCGACGACCAGCGCGACGCCCATGCAGGCGACGGCCAGCGTCCAGTTTCGCGCTCGGGGGCTACCGCCGATGCCGACTGCGTCAGTACGCTGGTCGGGCCGGGCCAGGGTTTCGACCATGCTGCGCCTCCTCACGGTGGCGTTGGGAGTTTCGAGACCAATGGTCTTGTAGGTAGACCGATAGTCTCGTTCTCAAACTCGGAGGTGGGTCACAATTACCGGCGGTACCACCGATCCCCGTCCAGCGCGTTCGCGGGCCCGTTTGCTCGAGGCCGCGGCCACGTTGCTGCGGTCAGGGGGGCCCAGCGCGGTGACCGTCGACGCGGTCACCCGTACCGCCAACGTGGCCAGGGCCACGCTGTATCGCCACTTCCCGAGCGGAAACGACCTGCTGGCAGCGGCTTTCAATAGCCTCATCCCGCCGTCTCCGACGCCGCCGGCCGAGGGATCGCTGCGTGATCGCCTGGTGGCGGTGGTGCTGGCCCAGGCGGAGTCGGTGGCGCAGGCGCCGGCGCTGATGACGGCCATGTCGTGGTTGTCCATGGGGCGGGACCTGGACGAGCTGCCGGAACCCCGCGACTGCGCCGTGAACAGCACGGCGATCACCACGCTGCGTGAGCGCATCGCCCAGCAGTACGCCGCGCCGTTCGACGCCATCTTCGACAGCCCCGAGGCCGCCGAGCTGGGCGAGGTGGACCGGTCGCGGGCCATCGCGCTGCTCATCGGGCCCCTCGTGCTGGGCCGCCTGTCCACGCTTCCCGACTTCGATTACCGCGAGTGCGCGCTCGCCGCGGTCGACGGTTTCCTCTATGTTCAGCGCGCACACAACCGGGCGGGCGCCGCGAGCGTCGAACCGGCGGGCGCCTGAGGGCCAAAAGGGCAGGTCGGCGGCCTTCGCCCGAGATTTGGCCAAACCCATGATCTAGGGCATACTGTTCAGGTTGCCTTGGGCCAGGTTCGCGCCTGGTCGGGCATACGACCAGCGCCCAAACGGGCGCGTCCGGTCCCATCCTTGGAGCGCGACAATTTCGCCGCGGTCCAGGCTGCGTGAGGGTGACACACCCGACCGCGGGGGCCGGTGGACCACGACAGGTAAACAGCGGCGCAGTATCCGGCGCGACGCTCGATCGGCCAGGCCGATCAGCGCGCTGGGAGCACCAGGTCCGGACACGGATTTTTGTAAGTGGAGTGAGGGTAGGAGAAGCGTGGCGGGACAAAAGATCCGCATCAGGCTCAAGGCCTACGACCATGAGGCCATCGACGCATCGGCGCGCAAAATCGTCGAGACCGTCGTCCGCACGGGTGCCAGTGTCGTAGGTCCGGTGCCGCTGCCGACCGAGAAGAACGTGTATTGCGTCATCCGCTCTCCGCATAAGTACAAGGACTCGCGGGAGCACTTCGAGATGCGTACTCACAAGCGGCTGATCGACATCCTCGACCCGACGCCGAAGACCGTCGACGCGCTGATGCGCATCGACCTTCCGGCCAGTGTCGACGTCAACATCCAGTAGGAGATCCAGAGCTCATGGCAAGAAAAGGCATTCTGGGTACCAAGCTGGGCATGACGCAGGTGTTCGACGAGAACAACCGGGTCGTCCCGGTGACGGTGGTCAAAGCAGGGCCCAATGTGGTCACCCGGATCCGCACACCCGAGCGCGACGGTTACAGCGCCGTTCAGCTGGCGTACGGCGAGATCAGCCCCCGCAAGGTGAACAAGCCGGTGACCGGGCAGTACAGCGCCGCGGGTGTCAACCCGCGCAGGCACCTCGCCGAGTTGCGGCTCGATGACGAGGCCGCGGCCAGCGAATACGAGGTCGGCCAGGAGCTGACCGCGGAGATCTTCGCCGACGGCAGCTACGTCGACGTGACCGGAACCTCGAAGGGGAAGGGCTTCGCCGGCACCATGAAGCGCCACGGTTTCCGCGGCCAGGGCGCCAGCCACGGTGCGCAGGCGGTCCACCGCCGGCCGGGTTCCATCGGTGGTTGTGCCACCCCCGCCCGGGTGTTCAAGGGCACCCGGATGGCGGGCCGGATGGGCAACGACCGGGTGACGGTGCAGAACCTGGTGGTGCACAAGGTCGATGCCGAGAACGGCGTGCTGTTGATCAAGGGCGCGGTCCCCGGCCGCACCGGTGGGCTCGTGGTGGTCCGCAGCGCGATCAAACGAGGTGAGAAGTAATGGCAGCACTCAAGATCGACGTCAAGACGCCCGACGGCAAGGTCGAGGGCTCTGTCGAGTTGCCGCCCGAATTGTTCGACGCCCCGGCCAATATCGCGCTGATGCACCAGGTGGTCACCGCGCAGCGGGCGGCGGCGCGTCAGGGCACGCACTCGACCAAGACCCGCGGTGAGGTCAGCGGCGGTGGGCGGAAGCCGTACCGGCAGAAGGGAACCGGCCGCGCCCGTCAGGGTTCGACGCGGGCCCCGCAGTTCACCGGCGGTGGTGTGGTGCACGGTCCCAAGCCGCGCGACTACTCCCAGCGCACCCCGAAGAAGATGATCGTCGCGGCGTTGCGCGGCGCGTTGTCCGACCGGGCCCGCAACGGCCGCATCCACGCGGTCACCGAGCTGGTGTCGGGTCAGACGCCGTCGACCAAGAACGCCAAGGCGTTCCTGGGCACGCTGACCGATCGCAAGAAGGTGCTGATCGTGATCGGCCGCAGCGACGAGGCCGGCGCCAAGAGCGTGCGCAACCTGCCCGGCGTTCACATCCTGACGCCCGATCAGCTCAACACCTATGACGTGCTGCGCTCCGACGACGTGGTTTTCAGCGTCGAGGCCCTCAACGCCTACAT
This sequence comes from Mycobacterium sp. E3298, assembly GCF_001666895.1. Lineage (NCBI taxonomy): Bacteria > Bacillati > Actinomycetota > Actinomycetes > Mycobacteriales > Mycobacteriaceae > Mycobacterium > Mycobacterium sp. E3298. The sequence continues at coordinate 1,058 of NZ_LZJB01000403.1, read as the reverse complement.
CGGTGGCAACACGGCTAGCACCGAGGAGGTTTCGGCGTAGATGGCGACCATCACCGACCCCCGCGACATCATCCTGGCCCCGGTCATCTCGGAGAAGTCCTATGGGCTGCTGGATGAGAACGTGTACACCTTTGTGGTGCACCCCGATTCGAACAAGACGCAGATCAAGATCGCCATCGAGAAGATCTTCTCCGTCAAGGTCGCGTCGGTGAACACCGCGAACCGGCAGGGCAAGCGCAAGCGCACCAGGACCGGGTACGGCAAGCGCAAGGGCACCAAGCGGGCCATCGTCACGCTGGCGCCGGGTAGCAAGCCGATCGACCTGTTCGGGGCCCCGGCCTAGCCGCGCGCGAGAGAAAGACCTGATGAGACATGGCAATTCGTAAGTACAAGCCGACGAGCCCGGGCCGCCGCGGCTCCAGCGTGTCCGACTTCGCCGAGGTCACCCGGGCGGAGCCGGAGAAGTCGTTGGTGCGTCCGCTGCACGGCCACGGTGGCCGTAACGCGCACGGCCGCATCACTACCCGCCACAAGGGCGGTGGCCACAAGCGCGCCTACCGGGTGATCGACTTCCGTCGCAACGACAAGGACGGGGTCAACGCCAAGGTGGCGCACATCGAGTACGACCCCAACCGCACCGCCAACATCGCGCTGCTGCACTACCTGGACGGCGAGAAGCGTTACATCATCGCGCCGCAGGGCCTTTCGCAGGGCGACGTGGTGGAGTCGGGCGCCAACGCCGACATCAAGCCGGGCAACAACTTGCCGCTGCGTAACATCCCGGCCGGTACCGTGATCCACGCCGTTGAGCTGCGGCCGGGCGGTGGCGCCAAGCTGGCGCGGTCCGCCGGCTCGAGCATCCAGTTGCTCGGCAAGGAGGGCACCTACGCGTCGCTGCGGATGCCCAGCGGTGAGATCCGCCGCGTCGACGTGCGCTGCCGCGCCACGGTCGGCGAGGTGGGCAACGCCGAGCAGGCGAACATCAACTGGGGCAAGGCCGGCCGCATGCGGTGGAAGGGCAAGCGCCCCTCGGTCCGCGGTGTGGTCATGAACCCGGT
>NZ_LZJB01000402.1:0-1598 GCF_001666895.1 Mycobacterium sp. E3298 | reverse complement strand
CCTGGCCGCCGGGGCCGCGCCACGCGCTGAGCAATCCGAAGCGCACGCCGGCGGCGTCCATAGTCGCGATGCTCGCCTCGATCGGGACGTCGGCGTCGGGGATGGCGTCGCCGGTCCACCGCCGCAGGGATGCCAGCATGTCGCTGCGCAGGAACCGCGCAGTGGGGTGCTGCATCCACACATCGACCGTCATCGCGATCAACAGTAGACGCCGGCGCTACAGGGCCAGCGCGGCGCGGGCGCAAGCGTGCGTCCGCTGAGCGTGCCCGCCGCCGAACAGCACGACGTGCGCCAAAAGCGGGAAAAGCTGGTGTAGCCCGATGCGGTTGCGCCAGCCGGCCCGCAGGGGCCGCGCCCGCTCGTAGCCGTCGACGATGGTGTCGTAGTGCGGGCAGCCGAACAGCGCGAGCATCGCCAGGTCGCTCTCGCGGTGGCCGGCGTGCGCGGCCGGGTCGATCAGCACCACCCCGTCGGGCGTCCACATCACGTTGCCGCCCCACAGGTCGCCATGCAACCGGGCGGGCCGGTCATCGTCGTCGAAATCGCCGGCGCGGCACCGCCTGACGACGGAGTCGATCGCGTCGCGGGTGGCGGCGTCGAGCCGCGCCGCCGCCAGGTCGGCCATCGGCGCCAGCCGCTCCTCGGCGTAGAACTCGCCCCAGCGGCTGTGCCGCCGCAGCGACATCGGCAGCGGCTGGGAAAGCGGCCCGAAGAACCCGGGCCCGTCCCATCCTTCGGGCCCCGCTCCGAACGCGGGGGCGCCGGCATCATGCGTGACGGCCAACCGGCCACCGAACGCGCGCGCCGCCTCGGGCGTCGGCGTCACCGAGTCAAGCCGCCCCAGGGTCAGGCTCGTCGGATCGACGGAAACCACTTGGGCGCAGGGCAGGCCGCCGTCGACGCCGGCCAGCCACCGCAGCCCGGCGGCCTCCCACCCGAAGTAGCCGCTGGGGGCGGCGGGGTGTTGCTTGACGAAGTGGGTCAAGCGGTTACGTGCGCGGCGTGCACGTCGTCGGCGGGCCGCGCCTCGGTCTGCTCCTTGGCCCAGCGGTAGTCGGGCTTGCCGGCCGGTGAGCGCTTGACCTCGTCGACCAGCCAAAGGCTGCGGGGCACCTTGTATCCCGCGATCTCGGAGCGCACGAAGCGGTCCAGTTCGGCGAGCGTCGGGCGGGCGCCCGGTCGCGCCTGCACGACGGCGGCCACGTGCTGGCCGTACCGGGGGTCGGGCACGCCGACCACCAGGGCGTCGAAGACGTCGGGGTGGCCCTTGAGCGCCGCCTCGACCTCCTCGGGGTAGATCTTTTCGCCGCCGCTGTTGATCGACACCGAGCCGCGACCCAGCATCGTGACGGTGCCGTCCTCCTCGACCAGCGCCCAGTCGCCCGGGATCGCGTAGCGCACCCCGTTGATTGTCTTGAACGTCTCGGCCGTCTTCTTCTCGTCCTTGTAGTAACCGACCGGGATGTTGCCCTTCTTGGCGATGAACCCGCGCACCCCGGAGCCCGGCTTGACCTCGTTGCCGTCCTCGTCGAGCACCACCGTGCGGTGGTCGATGGTCACGCGCGGGCCGCCACTGTGCGGGGCGTCTTTCGCCACGA